>JAYRVN010000225.1:0-3223 GCA_041918535.1 Chloroflexota bacterium | reverse complement strand
GGAGGGCTTCGTCTAGCGCCTCGCTGGGGATGTGAGGGTTGATGCGCTCCAATGCGGCGCGCAGGCGGCCCACTAGCACCGCCTCGCCATAATCGGCCCGCTCGGCGGCAGGCTCGCCCGGCGCGATGTCTGGGCCATGGGCGATGGCGTAGCCCAGCCCGCTCAGAATGTCGAGCGTGGCGTCTTCGACGACGGACTCAGTGAAGCGCCTCATGGTTTTACGTGGGCCGGGTTTTCGGCATCCAACGCCCAGCCGTGTGGGTTGTTGGCGATATACGCCCGAATGCGTTCCAGATCGCGTTGGTCGCGGATGATGTGTTCGTAATAATTGCGTTGCCACACGGGCCGGCCGGGCGTGCCGCGCACGGCGTTGATGCGTTTGGTGACGATGGATTTGAACCCGGCCACAAATGCGCCCAACGACCGTTTGGCCGGGCCGGGCGTGGCGGCGTTCACCGTAGGGGCGACCGTGGGGGCGACCGGCCGGTCGCCCCTACCCGTATCGTCGTCCAATATCACAACAATGCCGTGGACATGGTTGGGCATAATCACGACCGCATCCAATTCGATTTCGCGCCGGATCTCCGCCGAGCGTTCCCATTCTTCACGCGTTACTACTCAGCCTGTCAATGACTTGTGTCATTGCCACAGCCTGAAGAATCGGTCATCCTGTGTAGCATGAATCAGCTCGATTTGCCTACGTCCGAACAAGTGCGCGCTGTCTATCAACAAGGCGAAGAAGCGGTAGTCGCCTTAGTCAACCAGTTGGTCCAAATGATCATGGCGTTGGAAGCCCGGGTCCAAGCGTTAGAGGACCAACTGGCCAAGAACAGCGGCAACAGCGGCAAGCCACCGTCCAGCGATGGACTGAGTAAACCGCGGCCGCGCAGTTTGCGTGAGTCGAGCGGCAAGCCGACGGGTGGACAAGCGGGTCATCCCGGACATACGCTGATAGCCGTGGCGCAGCCCCAGCACCTCCGCCTGTATGCGGTCGTCACGTGTCAGCACTGCCAAGCCTCGTTGGCGCAGGTCGCTCCCAGCGACTACGAAAAGCGGCAGGTGTTTGACGTGCCGCCGGTGCGGGTGGAAGTGACCGAGCACCGGGCCGAAATCAAGCTCTGTCCGGCGTGTGGCGCGGTCAACCTCGGCACGTTTCCGGCCGAGGTCACGCAACCGGTCCAATATGGTCCGCAGTTGCAAGCGCAGGCGGTCTACTTCAATGCTTATCACTTCATCCCCTTGGAACGCACAGCCGAGATCTTCGCCGATCTCTATCAACAACCGCTGACCGAAGCCGCCGTGGTGCAGGCCAATACGGACGTGGCACAGCAGATCGCCCCGGCGGTGGCGGCGGTGAAAGCGCAAGTGACCCAGGCGGAGGTGGCCCATTTTGATGAAAGTGGTCTGCGCGTGGCCGGTCACTTGCAATGGGTGCACGTGGTCAGTACCGACCGACTGACCTACTACGCCGTCCATCCCAAACGCGGCACGGTAGCCATGAATGCGATCGGCATTCTGCCCGACTTCAAAGGCACCGCCATTCACGATGCGCTCCCGGCGTATTTCCGTTACACCGACGCCACGCATAGCTTGTGCAACAGCCATCATCTCCGCGAACTCCAGTTCATCACCGAGCGTTACCAGCCAGCTTGGGCGTCCGGGATGACGACTCTGCTCCTGGATATCAAACAAGCCGTGGCTGAAGCCGAGCAGCGCGGCCAAACAGATTTGGCCGCAGAGCGCATCCAAGAATTTGAGGGGCGCTACGTCGCCCTGATCGCGCAAGGTTTGGAAGCGAATCCCGCACCCCGTGTGGCCGAACCCCAGGTGAAGCAGCGAGGGCGGGTCAAACAAACGCCCCCTAAAAACTTACTGGATCGACTCCAGGCCCACCAACGCGAAGTACTGGCATTCATGTATGACTTCCAAGTACCCTTTGATAACAACCAGGCCGAGCGCGACATCCGCATGGTCAAACTCAAGCAGAAAGTCTCGGGCACCTTTCGCACCGTCATAGGGGCCGAAAGGTTCTGTCTGATTCGCGGGTATATTTCCACCGCCCGCAAAAATGGCCAACGCGCAATGGTCGCGCTGCAAGCGGCGTTAGCGGGAAACCCTTTCATTCCTGCGGTTGGCTCAGCCTTGCCTGCTGAGGCGGGCTGAGTAGTAACCTTCACGCACAATTTGCCCCAATTCATTCACCACCATTTCTCCCTCCGCCGTCACCGCGCCGAACAAACATTCACGCCCTTGCGCCACGAGGGTGATGAAATACGCCCCGGCCCGCGTGTAATCATAGCCGCGCAGGCGGATGGAATGGCGATGGTGGCGGGCCGGGTCATAGGGCATGGCCGATGAATGCCTCCGCGTCTTTGACTCTCATTTCCCCGCTCAACAACTTGGGCAACAGCGCATTGCGCAGGGCAGCAAGGGTGCGGGACTGCAATATGTTCAGACGGATTTTCTCGACCAACGGCCTGACTTGTAGTGTAAACACTCTGGCAACTTCCAAAGATGGTATCGCGATTTCGTACCTAGCGATGTCGTTCCAACTCGTGCGAGGCATCTTTGTTCCCGTTGACGCCGAGTCTGTATGGTTTACCAGTTCGACGCTCGAGACATGAGACAGAATGAGTCCAAACCATTCAGGCGATTTCGGCGCTATAACCAGAATATCCGTCGAGCAAACACCATCTATTACTGCAACGCCGACTTTATGAAAGTAAGGGCGCAATTTGCCAAATAGAATTTCGCCTTGCTGAAAGCGGAACTTATTGCTGACCACATCTCGGGCCGATCCCCATTCAGCCAATGAAATGCTCTGGCGTGGCATGTGTTCTAGTCCGATGTAGGGCAGATCTGACTTTACATCATCAGGTTGAACACCCCGGCGCACGTTTTCGGCGATCTCGCTTACAGTTCCTGCCCTCCACCCCTTCGGAACCTCACCCAACGCCGAGTCTTCAAACGAGTCGGGGAAGAGCGCGGCGGTCTCCGCATCCATCCCTACCAACTGAGTTCTGCCTTCTGCCTTCTGCTTTACCGGGTCAAAATCCACGAACCACGATTTGAACAGGGCGCGGGCCATCGCTTCCAGCGTCTCATTCATGCGGCGGTTGAGTTCGATTTTGTCGTCCAACGTGCCGAGAATGTGGGCGATGGCAAGTTGTTCTTCGACGGGTGGTGTTAATATTGGAAGGCGGTTCAGATTGCCCTGTGTGAG
>JAYRVN010000224.1:0-2129 GCA_041918535.1 Chloroflexota bacterium | reverse complement strand
TGACCCTCTACCAGACGAACACGAATCTGTTCAAGCTAGACCTGGCTTATGGAGTGACGCCGGATTATTTCTTCCTGGGTACGGCAGCCGCCGATGTGCAGGCTCTGACGGCGGCAGACGGTTCCCGCCTTCCGTCGAGCCCGCTCTATGCGCGGGCGCAAGACGCCTTGCAGAGTAGGCCGGCGTTTTATCTAGATTTGCACGGACTAATGGGCGCCTTCCCGGAGGACCAGGATATGCAGCGGCTTTTGTCCAACGTGCCGCTTATGGCGGCGGCCGGCAACTCGGATGACACCGGCAGCCAGTGGCGACTGCTCATTTTCCTGGATGCGCCGGAACAGCAGAGCCGGCATTGAGCCAAAGCCTGGCGGCGTCGGCCGCGTCAGGGGTCATTTGTCGAGCAGGCGGATGATCTGGCGTTCAAAAGCCTCGTTGGGGATGAAGGCGAGTTGGTAACGCCGGATCAGGGCAGCGCGGGCCGCCAGATAAGCTTCTAGCATTTGGCGTAGGTGTTGGCGCGTGAGCGGGGCATCCAGGCTGTAGTGTAAGGCGATCAGCGGCGCGGCGGCAGGGTCTTCCGGCGGCAGGGCTTCAAGCAATCGCGGCAGGGCGGCGGTCAGCAGGCGCAGATATTCGGGGAAGGGTCGGGCCGGCGCGCCGCGCCGCACCTGCCGGTAAACATCCCAAAACATCACCCAGAAACGATTATCGAGGGCGGTCAATTCGTCGCTGCTGAGGCGGGGTTGTGGCAAGGCCAGGCGCGCCGAAGCTGCCTGAAAGGCGGCGGCCCAGCCTTGACTGTCTTTGAGGATGTGGATGTCGGCGTCCCAGGGGTTGGGGCGCAGGCTGGTCTGGCTTTCGAAGCGATAGTCGGCTTTGGCCCCGTTGCTGTAGAGGGTGACCATGAAGAAGGGGCGGATGTGGTCGGCGTCGAAGGCTTTGGCTGGGACGTAGGCCAGGACGGATTGAATGAAGTCGCGGCGTTGTTCCCAGGCGGTGGCGCGGGCGGTGTCGTCAGGGTAAACCAGACAGATGTCTATATCGGAAAAGAGATCGGCCGATTTTCGGCCGAAACTTCCCCCCAACCAACACGCGATTATCTCGCGTTCCCCGGCCACCCGCTGTTGCAGGCGCACGATAAAGCGCTCTTGCTCGTACATGCTATTGGAACAAGCCCAATTGAATCAGGCCTGACATGGACAGCGTTCCCCAGACAATCCCGGCCAGCAATTGCGCCGGCGTGTGTCGCCGCAGATACAGCCGGTTGGCGCATACCAGCACCGCCAGCCCAAACATGAACCAGCCCGCCGTCGCGCCAAACACCGCCTGAACCAGCCAGCCCGCCGCCGTGATGGCGGTGGCATGATGGCTGATTTGCCAGAAAATCGTCACCAGCCCCAAGAACGCCAGACCGATCAGGTTGAAAATGGTTAGATGGCGTAAGAGGACCGGCCCGTGCAACCAGGTTAACAGACCGAAGGTGATAGCTGCGCAGATCGTGCCGACCAAATAGGGCAAACGGCGCTCCTCCTTGGTCATGGAGATGTCGCCGATTCGGCCGGTTTTGAGCAGATAGACCACGAACAGGATGGGCGCGAGGGAAGTCCAGAATCCGTAGAGCGCCGCCCAAGGCAAAGCGGCCCAGCCTGGTTGCGCGCGCCAGGCCAGCGCCAACCCCAGCGCGGCAAATATGACCGGCGGACTGATGATATTGGAGAAGAGTCGGGCTAGGCGAATAAGACCGGTTGAGGTAGCGGCGTCGCGTGGGTAGGACATGCGGGAGTGGGAAAGACTCTAGCTT
The DNA here is from genome assembly GCA_041918535.1 of Chloroflexota bacterium. Classification (GTDB taxonomy): domain Bacteria; phylum Chloroflexota; class Anaerolineae; order Promineifilales; family Promineifilaceae; genus DAOTXO01. The sequence continues at coordinate 328 of JAYRVN010000224.1, read as the reverse complement.
GATATTGCCTGGAATTATACGGTAATTTGTCGAACATACCGCTGTTTGCCGCAATTCCCATTTGGGCGCCAGGGCTACAAGTCTTATCGCCTATTTGTTTTCGTCAACCGGCCACTAACCAGACCAGGTATAGCCGTTATGAATGGGCTGAGGCGCGCCTATTTCGGCCGAAACCCATCCCACCCTGTCCGATGTCCGAGCCTCAGGATAATTGGAAAACCATGCTACCACGTCCACGCCGCACCTTCCGTAACCGCTAGCCGCGCCAATTCGAACTCTCCGCGCCCTATTCATGCGGACGCCATGCGCCAATGGCCATGGTCGCTGT
>JAYRVN010000223.1:0-3122 GCA_041918535.1 Chloroflexota bacterium | reverse complement strand
TCCCCGGCGCGAGCCGCGTAGGCGGCATAGCCGGCGTATTGGGCGACAGCTTGCCGCCAGCAAGCCGCGCGCTCCTCCCCCTCGGTCTCATGGGCCAGATAACGGCGCGTCGTCCCGGCGCGGGTTAAGGTCACGACCGGGTTGGCGCGCACGTTGTAATGCCAGGCCGGATGGCGCGTCTGCCCCCAATTCGACGCGATCAGAATGATGTCTTCGCCGGCGGGAATGCTCACCAGAGGCAGGCGGCGCGGCTGTCCGCTCTTGGCCCCCACTGTTGTCAGCATCACGATGGGCAGGCCGAGCAGCAGGCTGCCCAAGGAGAAGCGCCCTTGCGAGTAGCGCAACAGCGGCCCGTCCAGGCGGTGAAAAGTGGCCGCCAGGGCCGGGCTGATGGGCGGCCAGGCGGCCAGGGCATGGATGGGGCGGCGCCACCAGGCACGTGGAGCGTGGGTATCGGGCATTGCCAACCTCCCGCGGCGGCGTGGGCCGCCCGGCGCAGGCCGGCGGCCGCCAACCGCTTATCAAGCCGGACACGCCCGGCGTCGGCCGGGCGCGTCCCGTTATTGACCGCCTAACGCTATTTCCCGGCGGCGTCGCCGGTCAGGGCGCAAGGGTGTGATTATTCTAACACAAAGATATTGTGCTGCGCCGACATCTCCTTGAGAATCTTCGGCCAGACGGTGACGCTCACCTCGCCCAGATGGGCCTTCTTCAGCAACAGCATGTAGGTGCGGGATTGGCCGATGCCGCCGCCGATGCTGAGCGGAATTTGGTTATTCACAATCGCCTGATGATAGGGCAGCTTGAGGAAATCTAATTGCCCGGTGATCTCCAACTGCTTGACCAGCGATTGGGCGTTGACCCGAACGCCCATCGAAGAGAGTTCATGCCGGCGTTGGGTGACGGGATTCCACACCAGGATATCGCCATTGAGACCGTGCATGGGGCGATTATCGGCCGAAACCGTTTCCGTCACCCAGTCATCATAATCCGCCGCCCGCATCTCATGCGGATACCCATCCTTGAGCGTCCAACCGATGCCATAAATGAAAACGGCCGGATATTGTTGCACAATCTTCGTCTCGCGCTGCTTGCGCGGCAGGTCGGGATACATATCCAGAATGTCTTCCGCGTGCAAGAAGACCAACTCTTCCGGCAGATTGGGATAACGATCGCTCTGGAGCTGCGGGAAAAGCGACTGCACATGCTTCTCCGCGCCCACCAACACACCCCAGATGCGCTTAACCACATCCGTGAGGAATGACAGATTGCGTTCCTTCTCTGTTAGCGCCAGTTCCCAATCCCATTGATCTACATAGGCGCTGTGATCATGATCCAGAAAATAATCCTTGCGCACAGCGCGCATGTCGGTGAGCAGACCCTCGCCCGGCTGCATCCCGAATTGCCGGAGCGCCATCCGCTTCCACTTGGTCGCCGCCTGCACCACCTCGGCGTCAATCGGGTGCTGGTTATAATCATTGCTGATGTGGAAACCCACCGGCGTGCGCGAACCGTCACGATCGAGATAGTCATTAACGCCGGACTCGCGGTCGACAATGAGCGGCACGCTCACCGGGATCAGGTTCAACGCCTGGCATAGATGGGTCTCAATATAGTTTTTGGCGGCAAAGAGCGCAATTTGCGTCTCTTTGGGGGTGAGAAGTGACCGGTAATCCTTAGGCAATACCCGATCTACATCCTCATAGTTGCCGATGCCCGGGCCGGCCAGATCAGCGGCTTTGTTCATTAGCATGGTTTAACTCCTTGTGGCTGTTCATTGTTGCCACGCAACCTGTATTTTGGGGCAACCGTTGTGGCGGCTGCTGTTTTTGATCCTACAGGGAAACGCCGTCGGGAGGTAGTATCGAATGTCACCGAAACACGGTTATTTTAGTCACGCGCAAGCGTCTCGGCGACGGGCAAGGAAGAGCACCAGGCTAGATGACGCCGGCCGCCACTAGCATGGTGAAGCTCATGATGAACCAATGGATGAGCCAGGGATAGAGGAAGGAGCGCGTGCGCCAGGCAATGAAGCCGAAACCGGCGCCGCCGAAAATGGTGGTGAGCGTCTCGATCTCCGGTTTGCCCAGGTGCATGAAGGTGAAGGGCACCGCTTGCAGGAAGATGGCCGGCCCCGGCCCCACGACACGCGCCAGGGCGAAAAGTAAAAAGCCGCGCCAGACAAATTCCCAACCAAACATTTCCACGGCCGTCAAACCGATGGCGCGCGCCGGGTTGTCGCTCAGGCGCGCCTGGTAGTAGTCGGCCATGGCGGGCTGGCGTGCCACAAACCAGAGGATGAGCGCCATGCCGAGACCGGCCCCCAGCACCCAGAGCCAACCTTCGCGCCAGCGTCCCAGGCGCAGGCCGTAATCGGCCAGCGATTCGCGCCATAGCAGGGTGATCACCAAAGCCGGGATGATGAAGTAGTAGATGAAGCGGTTGTAGGCGACGATTGACGCCAGACGGTGGCCGTAGGCGTCGAGAAGGGCCAGGAGCGTGGTGAGAACAATGGCTAGAGTGAGACGGGTGTCGAAGGTGACGCCGCCGAGGGTGAAGTGGGATTTATGCATGAGGGAAAGGTTAGCGGTATAAATCCTGGTCTTTCGGCCGAATCAGGTCGCTGGCTCTGCCCAGTCGCGGGGGCAATTGCAGACCGCGCACCAGCACCACCGGCGTGCCCTCGGCCGCCTGACCCATCAACAAGCCGGCGGCGGCGGCGATCTCATCAGCCACGCCCACATCCGTGTGTTGCAGGCGATAGCCGTATAAATCCGGCTCGCCGCGCCGATCCCAGAGGGCGGGAATGCCGGCAACGCCCAGCGCGACGCCCACCGTGCCCAGGCGGAAGGGGCGGCCGTGGCTATCGGTGATGATCACGCCCAGAGGGACGCCGGATTGGGCTTGCAGCGCCTGACGAATGGATTCGGCCGAATTATCCGGGTCGCGCGGCAGCAACAACACCCATTCACCCGTTGCCGCTTGCTGCACATTGGATCGGTCAATGCCGGCATTGGCGCTGACAAAACCCAGGCGATGACGCACTATCAGCACCCCCTTTTTCAGGCGGGAAATCTCCTCGCTCTCACGCAAAATCAACTCCACCTGACGAGGGTCCTTGT
>JAYRVN010000222.1:0-2279 GCA_041918535.1 Chloroflexota bacterium | reverse complement strand
GGAAACGGCAACTTCATAACCGTCCCCAGCAGCGGCTCCAGATGGCCGCGCAAAATATCATTGCTACCGATGCCGAATTTGGCCTTCGCGCGAACGCTCAGTTCGAGCAGCGCGGCTTCGTCCAGCACAAATGTTCCCGGCGGGTAGACGACCTTTTTTTCGTCCATAGCTCCTCAACTACGGCAACGCGCTCAACTCATTGACCACGACGGTCTTCAGAGCCAGCGCCTCGGCCGAAGAATAGCCCAGCGAGAATTCAGCCTCGATGATGCTGTTTCCGTTCTGGGACGATAGCGGATTGAACTTGGTATAAGAGCCGGCCATATCCAGCATGTAAAGCAGGGTGGAGTAGGTGGTGCCGGGCGTCACGAGAGCCGCGCCGGGGAATTTCAGCCGAATCAGCCTGGCCGTATTCGCGCGCCACTTGGCCTTCTCGGTTTCCGCCAGCGTGGCGTGTTCAAATACCACTTTCAGCGTGCCGGAGAAAGCCTCCTTGTTAAAATAAATCACCTGGAAATACTTCTGGCCGGTATCAATGAAATACTTGGTCTCCCAGCCGGTATTCACGGCCAGTTCAATCCCGATGATGTTTCCGGCCGATACCGGCGTTGTTCCAACATTTCCGCTGTCATCATCAATGTAGATAGTGCCCGCCGCGTAAACTGGCCGAACGGCCGGAACTGACAGGGCTCCGGTAAACGAGGCCAATGACGCTTGCCGCCCAGACCAGTCGGACGACACTTTCAGCACCCCGCCCCCCGTCCCCTTCAGGTTGAAGGCGCGGACGAAACCGTATTCCATCTCTTCCGCCTGGGTGTCGTCGCCGCTTTCCACGGTGTACGTGTACAGCGTTCTGGCCGCCGTATACCCAACCTCCGATGTATAAATGTAATCAGACCCAGCGCCATCCTGGACACCCGCCACCCCCTGGATGCCGGCGTTTGAGATGTACTGCGCTTGCTCGAACGTCAAATCCGTTTCCGGCAACGATATAGACGCCGCCAGCTTCGGCGTTGTGTCGCGGATGGTGGGGATCAGTATCCCGATGTCCTCCGCCACCCGGAGCGTCTCGCGGTCATCGGCAATGTGGCCCGCAGGGCCCCGCCAAATGGTTGTGGCCGCCACGGCCGTACCGGCCGAGGATTCTTTTCCCAATTGCGTTTTCCAGGCTCCTGAAATGCCCATCCCTTCTACCCCTTGCCGCGCGCCGGCGGCTTGCGCTTGGTTGAGGTCGGCGCACCATCGGCCGATTCCTCAGTTTCGTATTCGTATAGCTTACTCATCAGCAGAGCGTCTGCCCCACCGTACCGCTCGACCTCTTCGGCCGATAATGACCTGGCCGGCACTCCCGGTATAAAAGCCCCGTTCCCCACGTAAATCAGTCTCTCACTCACAATATCACCTGCACCTTGACCTCACGCAGCGAGAACAGGTAGCCAATCATTGGCTGCCCGCCCCAGTCAAACTGGCCGAACGTATGTTCAATCGAATCGCCAAACGTATTGACATATTGCCATTCGAAGGCGATCCGCTTCCGCATCAACGCCAACGGAATATCTTCCCGATAGGGCAGCATCCGCTCAACCTGCGATTCCAGGTCAACATACGGCTCGAACACCGCCACTGTTACCGTGTCCAATAACGTGGCGGCCCCCATGGGAATCCCCTGGGTAATGCCCTCTGTCGCGTAGACGAACACCGAGGGCGCGTTATGGGCCATGGCCTGGGGGTAATCCGGTATGTCTGTCTCTAGCGCCTCCCGGATAGTCTGGACAATTTCCAAGACCGCTTCTTTCCAGGCCATCGTTACCGCGCTCCCCACGCCTGCGCAATCTCATCCATCGTCTTGCGCACATCGGCCGAAATCTTCCGCCGCGCCGCCGTGCGTCCGACATTCATGTACAGGCGAGGCTTCAGACCACGCCGGGCGATAGTCCGTTGAATAGCATAGCCCACTCGCTCCGGCATCCCATGTCGCACGGCCCAGGCCTTTAGCGGCCCCACCGGAGGCCAAAACGGGCGCGTGCCGGCCTCCATGGGCATCGAGTAGGGCAGATCGGTCAGCACGCGCGACTCCGCCTCAACCGCGGTTGGAGACACCACTAATTTAGTGAATATCTCATACCGAATGTCTTGCCGGAGTCCTCCCTGGTCTTTAGGCGCCGCCTTTCGCGCATTGTCGCGGATCAGGGTGGCGCTACGCGTCTGATGGTCACGGATAGCGCTCACCACCGGCTTGGGGTTGCGCAGATTCCTGGCCATCGCCTCCACCTGGCGAG
>JAYRVN010000221.1:0-6125 GCA_041918535.1 Chloroflexota bacterium | reverse complement strand
AGGCGACGGGATGACCGTGGGGGTTGGAGTCGGTGTGGGTTGGCTGCGATTGCAGGCTGTCAGCAACCAGGCAACGGCGCAAATGGTCGGGATAATCAAACGGGCATGTGTGGACATAGCAGCTTAGGTGGCTCCGAAAAAGCCAATCGAGGAGTGAGGTTGGATATCGGGTTCAAGCGTTTAGAAAAGCCAACACATCGGCCGCAGTTTGTTCCGGGATTTCTTCCATCGGCACATGGCCCACGCCGGGGTAGAGAACCAGGCGCGCATTGGGGATGTCCCGAACAAAATAGTGCGCGTGCGCCGGCGGAATCCAGCGGTCGCGGTCGCCCCACAAAACCAGCGTCGGGGCGCTGACCTGGCTGACCCCGCGCGGGTGAAAGCCGCCCTGCCGGGCGATCTGCCGCACGAGCGAGACAATGCCGCGCCGTGTGCCGGGACGTAGGCACAGTTCATAGTAGCGGGTGATCAGCGCCGGGCTGATTTTGCCGGGATCGCCGTAGACCTGGCGCACATTGAGCGTCGCGATGAAACGGGGCGTAATGTGTTCCAGAAGTGTGCCCATGAACGGCAGGCTCAACTGGGCAAGCAGCCAGGGCGGGAACATAAAATAGCCTGCGGCGTCAATCAACACCAGTTTGTCCACCCGCGAGGGATGTCGCCGCGCATAGTTCCAGGCGATATAGCCGCCCAACGAATTGCCGGCCAACGTAAACCGATCAAGCCCCAGCTGCTCCGCCAGGGCGTCTACGAAGTTCAGATAGAGGGGCAAGTAACGTTGTGTCGAGGCCGGCGCGCCGGTCAAGCCGAAATAGGGCAAATCTACACGAATCAGGCGATAGCGCCCGGACAGTTGCGCCACCCAACCATCCCAGGTGTGTAATGATGAGAACATGCCGTGCAATAGCACCAGGGGAGGGCCGCTGCCCTCAGTCTTATAGTGAACTGTCAGGCCGTCTAGCGTTAAGAAGTGTGAGGCGGCGTCGGTGTACTGCGCGATCAGATAATCGAGGGGCAAGTCAGGGGTGAAAAGGCGGCGGGCCAGGCCGGGTAGATAACGGCGAATGAATGCAAAGGCGCGGCGAAGTAGCCAACGCGCCCCAGGCAGCGTGAGCGCAACACCCAAAAGGACAAGCCACCAGGCGCGGCGCGGCTGTTTGGTTGGGAGGGGCTGAGAGGGGGTCATCGACTGGGCAGGGTGTGCAGCGTTAACGGTTCGCGCGCGCCGAGCAGACCGGTCAGACCTGCGCCCGACACCGGCAGGACGCGGCCGGCGGCGAAGTAGGGGAAATCGAACGAGACGGGATCGCCCGCCGCTTTGCCGGGCATGGGCATGAGGCGCGCGGTCAGCGGCTTGTTGAGCCGGGCGGCGAGCGCGGCGACGTCGGCCAGGATGGCGCTGAGTTGCGGAATAGTTACCTCGCCCGGCAACGGCACTGTATCCAGACCTACCCCGCACACGGCGCTGTAGCTGAGCAGGTCGGATAGGCTGAGCCGGCCGGCGGCGGCGGCTTCCGCCAGGGCGCTATCTTCCAGGACCGGCAACATGAGGCTGTTGAAGCCGCAGCGTTGAAAGCGCGCGCGTTGAAGCGCTTCAGTGAGGAAGGCGGCGGCGAAGAGGCTGCCGGCGGCCCCCGGATAATCGATTCCCAGGTGGGTGAAGGCTGTGCCGACGCTACGGGCGGCGGTGGGGAAGGGCGAGAGCGAGAAGTCCAGGCCGCTGAAGGTCAGGTTGTGACGGGCGGCGAGTTGGCGGGCGGGGATGGTGAGATTTTCGGCCGAATCCTCTATCCCCTTTTGTAGCTTGGCTCGCGCCTGCGCCAGATCGGTCGCCCCTTGCACGGCTGTGACGGCCAAATCGGCCGATTCGACCGCCAGAGCAAAGTGGGGCGGGCCGCCCGCATGATAGGCGGCCGGGAAATAAGGGCAACCAGGCGGGCAATTCGCCAGCGCAGCAAAATAGAGATTGCCGAAACCGTTGGCATAGAGGCGGCTGAGTTGCTGGATGAGCGCGGCGAGGGAGTGGATTCGGCCGAAATCTATCTCGCCCGCCCCATTCGCCATCTCCCCCGCGGCAAAGAGGTTGCCGGTCGCTCCCACCAACCGCGGGATCAACGCCAACCAGCCGGGATCATGCCGCAGCAGCACCGGCCCCAGGCTGATGTAATCCATCCCCACGGCCTGCCAATCTTGGGCCAACGCTGTGGCCGCTGCCTGTGCGCCTTCAGGATCGCGCGGCAGCCACTCGGGAAACGGCGGCGTCGCCAACCGCAACGACTGGACGGGCGCGGCGAAGGCTTGCCGGGCGTCGCTCAGGAAAGGCGCCAGACGCGCCGGCGGGGTGTCCGGTGGACAGAAAAGGGTGATGGAACGGATTTCCATGGCGTTGTAAAGCCTCTACCAACCGATCATTCTAACGCCCTTTGCGGCTAGAGGCGAATGGTTTGGACGAAGCGCATCTGGCTGTTAGAATGGCGTCCATGGTAAACCAAGCTGGATCGCAAAAACCGATGCATGCCAAAGACAAGAAGCGCAACCGACAGCGACGATCGGCCGAATCGGTGGCTGAATCATCCTCTTTGTCCACACTGGAGCAAACCAGAGCGGCCTTTCGCGGCTGCGCGCGTTGCAGCTACTTGCTCGCCGGTTTCCAAGCGCTTTACGGGCGCGCTCACCTGGACGCCGCGTTGGCCGCCAGCCGACAAAACTGGCTGCATCTTACCTGGCCGAATTATGGCGACTTGCTGCGTTTGCTGGATGATCATTACGGCTATCGCGTCCTGGCCGACACTCCGAATTTCGAGGCCATTTGCGGCGAGTGTCGGCGCGTCTTCGTTTATCACGCCGAACTCCTCTCCGTCGGCGACGATGAAGGCGAACCGCTGAGGGCGGCGCCGTCTCCCGTTGACGAACCGGGTGTGTTTCACCTGCAAGTGCTGCCCCGGCCGCGTAATTAGCCGGGTGACGGTCTCAAGCGCGCCGGCGTTTTTGGCGCGCTGCCTCGAAGAGCAAGATGCCGGCCGCCAGCGCCGCGTTGATTGATTCGGTGGCGGCGGCCATAGGTATTGCCACCCGCCCCGTAGCCAGCGCCGCCGCTTCCGGCCCGCAGCCTGTCGCTTCATTGCCGATAATCAAAGCGGATGGGCGTGTCCAATTCACGTCCGTGTAAACCGTCTCGCCGTCCGCCGTCGCCACCCACACCTGTAGCCCGTTCACTTGCCCGGCAATCCCAGGCCAGTCGAGCGTGCGGATGGGCAGGCGCAAATGCGCTCCCATACTGCCGCGTAGCACTTTCGGGTTATAAGCGTCCACGCTGCCGGGGCCGAGAATTACCCCATCCACGCCTGCCGCCGCCGCGGCGCGCAAAACTGTGCCTAGATTGCCCGGATTGCGCAATTGATCCAGGATCAGTAACCAGGTTGGCCGGGCCGGCCAGGGTCGCGGCCGGATAGGTGTTACCACCACCACGCCGGGCGGCGTCGCGACATCACTTACTTCCGCCATCACCGCCGCGTCAACCAGCCAGGGAGCCACCGGCAAAGAGACGCCCTGCTCGCGCTGTTGCCATTCCGGCGTGCAGACAATCAGGCTAGGTGTAACGCCTTGTTGTAGCAGATCGAACAGCCAACGGCTGCCTTCCACCACAAACATCCCTTCGCGTTGGCGAAAACGGCTGTCGTTTTGCAGACGCCGAATATACTTGATTTTGGGGTTCGTCGGACTCGTAATCATCACAAAGCAGCAAACTGACCAAGCTGGCGGTCAGCCCTATGGCGATTGTCGTTGTGGCTCGTTTGCATTGTCTCTCTGTTGCGTTAGGCGATGCACTGCCCTGACTGCCGCCTTTGGGTATCGTCGGTCACAGAACATCTACACGTTCTCGTTTGATACTGGGAACACTGCCCGGCGAATAGCCGCCCCACTGGCTGCGCCCGCAAAAGCTAGGATGAGCGCTAAAATGCTGGCGACCGTGTGCTTGACTACTATTTCAATCAGTGGTATCCATAATCCAATGGCCAGGGCCCACAACCAGTAGCGCCTGGGCGAAATTGCGCCAAACGCGGCGCAAGACAAAAATATGAGCATGGCGCTAATGCCGGTATCATCCCAGCCTGGTCGTGTGTCAATCCAGGTTAGGGTGGCCCCGACACTCATAGCTGCCAACAAGAGTAACCTCTGCATGTTAACCTCCTCTTTGCTTGTTTGTGGCCCGCGTCGTTCTTAGCGATGCCGGCGATATTTACGGCCCACAACTTTTCGCCCGACCACCCGGCAGCGGCTATTGTACCTTTTTCTCATTCTAGGGGTTATTAATAAAAGGGTTGTTAGCCGACTTTGACTGATTGGTTACTATTGCGCCCAACGGCTGGCCTGCGCTAGACTTTCTCCTGACCTCGGGTATTCTGTTGAAATTTCGACAATTCCGACTTCGGCCACGCCGTCCGGCGCAGCACAGCAGACAAACTAAACGCTTGAGGGAAAGAGATCATGCACGCGGTGAAGGCATTGTACAAGCTGGCTCGCCCGTTTAATGCGCTTTCAGGGGCATTGGCGGTTATCGTGGGTGGATATGTGGCCGGGAGCAGCGACGGCAGTCAATGGTTGAGGGTTTTAATGGCTGCCCTGGTGACGTTCTTAATCACCGCGTCTTCAAACGCCTGGAACGATTACCTGGACATCGAGATTGACCGGATCAATCGGCCGGATCGGATTTTGCCGGCCGGTCATTTGCTGCCGCGCACGGCGCTGATCTTCTCGCTGACCTTAGCGTTGCTGTCGTTGCTGTTGAGCGCAGGGATCAATGCGATGGCGCTGATGATTGCGTTGGCCTCAAACGTCCTGTTGTTTGCCTACTCTTGGCGGCTGAAAAGCACTGTGTTGTTGGGCAATTTGGTGGTGGCCTTCATTTCGGCCGTAACCGTGATCTTCGGTGGTGTTGCTGCGAATGCGGACAACCTGCGCCCGACGATCTGGTTGGCGGTTGTGATTTTGGTGGGCATTCTTAGCCGCGAGGTCCTAAAGGTGATCGCCGATTACGAAGGCGACCTGCGGCAGGATGTGCGCACGGTGGCGACGGTGTGGGGCAAGAGAACGGCAGGGGTGATCTTCCATGTGATGGCGGCGGCTATCCCGGTGTTGATTCTTGTGCCGTACTTAGTGGAACGGTATCGGCCGATTTATATCACCATCACCTTCATTGGCGTTTACCCGGTCCTCTTCTACATCTTCTTCAAAATGCGCCACAACCTGCCTTCGCCGCAACTAGAGCGCCTCAGCCAACTGATGAAATATGACTTCCTCATCTGGTTCGCCGCCGTCATTTTAGGCGCGGCGACCGCCTCCTAAGCCTTAAGTGCTTGTCACCGGCGGCCCACTCGGCTGAAGTCGCCTGGCTTATCGGGAAGAAGGGCAGGCAATTCGGGCGAGGAATTCGGGCGGAGTAGTCCCGCTCTGTGGATCACAGGCAAATAAATGTAACACATTGATGGCGTCACGGGAGGCGTGGCAGTCGGCGTCGGCGTCCTTGTCGGCGTAGCTGTCGCCATCTGTGTGGCCGTCGCGGTTGGCATGGCCGTCGCGGTTGATGTGGCTGTTGCGCCAACCGTCGGCGCCGGCGTGAGCGTTTGGGTGGGCGCGATGGTCGCCTTGGGCGTCGCCGATGGCGTCAGGCTCGCTGTTGGGGAGGGTTTGACAGAGCGCGTAGGTGTCGCGGTCGCCACAGGTGTTGGTGTGTTCGTCAGCGTAGCCGGCGGCAATGTCGGGGTGGCGGTAGCCGTCGGCGTTGCCGTGAACGGCCGTGTCGCTGTTGCCGTGGGCGCCGGCGTGGCGGTGGCTGTCGGCAATGGCGTGCTTGTGGGGGTGGCGGTGTCCGTTGGCGTGGCCGTGCATGTCGCCGTGGGCGAGGGGGTGGCGGTAGCTGGCAGCGGGGTGTTCGTAACCGTCGGGGTGGTGGCGGGCGGCGTGTTCGTAGCCGTGGCCGGTAGCGGCGTGGCCGTGACGGGTAGCGGCGTGTTGGTAGCTGTGGCCGTGGGCGGCGGCGCGGTGTAGGGAGCAGGGGTCGTGGATGGGGTGGGCGTGGGGGTGCCCGGTGTCGAGGTTGCTGTGGGCGTGGCGGGGGGCGGTGT
>JAYRVN010000220.1:0-6553 GCA_041918535.1 Chloroflexota bacterium | reverse complement strand
AACGTTGAGTTAATCCATGCACCACAATCATGTAAGCAATACCTCGCCTGCCATTATAGCGCGAGACGCTCTTTCTGCCCCCACCTGAGCGCAGCCGGCTCAAATGTTTGAAGTTGCCGTTGGGAAGCTGCTATAATCAAGTGGGTTGAGGAACACTCTTCGGCGCTCTGGGATACATGATGTCGCTCTGGCGGAAAACACAATGGTATAGGCTTCGTCTACGCTCGATGTCGCCGGCTGAAATTATCTGGCGGCTGGGGCAGCAGCGTATACTCCGCCATGAGCGAGCCTGGGCAGCTACGGGAGAGGCGCTGCCGACGCTGACGGTAGCCCAAAAAAGCGCCTGGCATCAAGCTTTTATCCAGGCTGAGGCGGGGCGCTTTTTTTTCGCTCCGACCGACGCGACGCTGATCCGGCAACATTGGCGAGAACGATTTTCGGCCGAAACCCAGGCCACCCTCGATCAAGCCGAACAGCTACTGCGTTCCTCCATCACCCTTTTCCATCGCCCCCTTCCGTTAGACAACCCCATTCAATGGCAGCGCGATCCGCTCACCCGGCGCGATTGGCCTCACCGTTTCCACGCCGACATCAATACGCGTGATGGTTTCAGCGTGGGCGGGGTTAAGTGGGTTTGGGAACTCAACCGCCACCACCACCTGACTACGCTCGGCAAGGCCTATTTTCTAACCGGCGACGAGCGTTTCGCCCAGGCCGCCGCCGCGCACCTTGATGGCTGGCTGGCCGCCAATCCGCCGCTGGTGGGGGTGAATTGGACGAGCGCGCTGGAATTAGCCGTGCGCCTGATCAACTGGCTGTGGCTGCTACACTTCCTGCGTGAATCGCCGGTTCTGACGGCCGACCGGTTTGGTCGCGTGATGCAATCTGTCCAGGCGCAAGCGGCTTATATTGAGCGCCACCTGTCCGCCTTTAGCTCAGCCAACAACCATCTCATCGGTGAATTAGCCGGGTTAGCGGTGGTGGGATTGGGCTGCCCCTGGCTGCCGGCGGCGACGCGTTGGCGCGCGCTAGGGCTTAGCCGGCTGGAAGAGGAGCTGGCGCGGCAAATTCGGGTGGATGGGGTTTCGGCCGAACAAGCCACCGCCTATCTGGCCTTTGTTCTTGATTTTAACCTCCTTACCTGGCAACTGGCCCGCCTCAACGGCCACACCCCACCGCCCATTTGGGAGCAACGCCTGGCCGCCGCCGCTGATTACATCCGGCATAGTCTGGATGAGGCGGGCAACCTGCCTGCTCTCGGCGACGATGACGAGGGCCGGGTCGTGCGCCTGGATGACCGCCCTGCCGCCAATAACTACCAATCACTTCTGGCCGCCGCCGCCGCCCTTTTGCGTCGGCCGGAACTGAAAGCTGCCGCAGGGCGCTGGGACGAAAAAAGCGCCTGGTTGTTGGGGGAATCCGGCCGACAAGCCTTTGATAGCCTGCCGGAAAGCGCCGCGCCGCCTGAGTCACGCTTGTTTGCCCAGGGCGGCGTAGCCGCCATGCGCGCGCCCGGTCGGACGCTGTTGGCGGATGTCGGTCCGCTAGGTTACCTTTCTCTGGCTGCCCACGGCCATGCTGACGCGTTGAGTTTGTGGGTGAGTATAGGCGGTCGTCCTATGCTGATTGACCCCGACACCTATGGTTATCAGGAAGGTGGGGAGTGGCGGCGCTTTCTGCGCAGCAGCGCCGCGCACAACACCGTCGTGGTGGATGGCCTGGATCAAAGTGAGATGGCGGGCGATTTCTTGTGGGGCCGCCGGGCCGAGGTGCGTCTCGTCCATTGGGCCACCCGTCCCGCCTATGATTGCTTGATCGCCGAACATGACGGGTATGCGCGGCTCGGCGTCACGCATCGGCGACATTGGCTCTTTGACAAGGCGGATTGGCTGCTGATCGTAGACGCCCTACAGGGCCGCCGCGCTCATCGGGTGGAGCAGTGGTGGCATTTTCCGGCGGATTGTGAGATTCGACTGGAATCGGATATTATTTATGCTCAATTAGGCGGTATGCGCCTGACGATGTTGTTTTCCGGCCCTGTGACAGCTTGTCTGACAACCCGGCAGGGAGAGCTATCGCCGGCGCAAGGTTGGCTGTCGCCTCATTATGGGGCGATCGTCGCGGCGCCGGCGGTAAGTTTTGGCGGCATGGTTGAGTTGCCGGGTGTTCTAAGTGTGTTACTGTGCCTGGGGGCGTGGCCGGAGAGGGCGGTTCTACTTGAGCATCAGGCTATCTGCGCTGAAATGCTGAAAACCACTTGCGAAGAGGTGGCAATTTGAGAATTGCTGTTTTTGGTTTGGGGTATGTAGGATGTGTCACGGCTGCCTGCCTGGCGCGGGATGGGCATCACGTTATCGGTGTTGATGTCAAATCGGAGAAGGTCAAGACGATTCAGGCCGGCCGCAGCCCCATTATTGAGCCCGGGTTGACAGCACTGATTCAGCAAGTGGTCGCCGAGGGTTATCTCGAAGCGACGCATGACAGCCACTATGCGGTGCAAGCGTCCGAGTTGGTGATGGTATGTGTGGGCACGCCGTCGCGGGCGAACGGGGATTTGGATTTGCATTTTGTGGAGGATGTTTGCGCGGAAATCGGCCGATCGCTGGCCTCGAAAGACACCTACACCACGGTGGTTATCCGTAGCACCATGCTGCCCGGCAGCGCGCCGGAACGACTGTTGCCCATTTTATCGGCCGAATCCGGCAAAGTCCCCGGCCAGGATTTCGGCTTCTGCGTGAATCCTGAATTCCTGCGTGAAGGCAGCGCCATCGCCGATTTTGATGCCCCCCCGTTCACGCTCATTGGCGCGCTCGATCCGCGCAGCTCCGCCCACCTGGCCGCCGTTTATGCGCATATCCAGGCCCCGCTGCATCTGGCGCAACTGGGCGAGGCGGAAATGGTGAAGTATGCCAGCAACGCCTTTCACGCCCTTAAAGTGGTCTTTGCCAATGAGATCGGCAATTTGTGCCAGGCTTACGGTCTAGACAGCCACAGAATCATGGACATTTTCGTTCAGGACACTAAGCTGAACCTCTCGCCTTACTATTTGAAGCCGGGATTTGCCTTTGGCGGCTCCTGTTTGCCCAAAGATTTGCGCGCCTTGCTGTTCGCGGCTCGTCAGGTGGCTCTCACTACGCCTGTGCTGGAAGCTATTTTGCCCAGCAACCAAAGGCAAATCGAAAAGGCGCTGAACATCCTGACACAGGAAGGCAAGCGCAAGGTGGGCCTCATCGGCCTGAGCTTCAAACCCAGCACCGACGATTTGCGCGAAAGCCCGGCGATTGAATTGGCCGAACGGCTCTTGAGCCGGGGGTTTGAGTTGCTCATTTACGATCAGGAAGTGTTGCTCAGCCGTTTGCACGGCAGCAATCGGCAATATATTGATCAGATCATCCCGCATTTGAGTTCCCTGATGCGCCCTTCGTTGGCAGAGACCGTAGAAGCTGCCGACACGGTTGTCATTGCCAAGCAGCCCAGTTCAGATGAGTACGCCGAGTTACTGCAACTCTTGCAACCGGGACAGACCATCATTGACTTGGTGCGCATGAACGGGCACGCGCCGCCGGATTTTGGAGGCAATTATTATGGACTCTCGTGGTGAGGTGGAGCGCCCTCTCACCGCTGTGGCTGGTCGCGTTCTCATCGTTGTACAGAATCTACCTGTGCCGTTCGACCGGCGTGTCTGGCTGGAGGCTACGACGCTCCAGGCCGCTGGGTATACTGTCTCGGTTATCTGTCCGACCGGCCAGTATGGGCGTTACCAGGAGCGGTATCAGCTTCTAGAGGGTGTGCATATTTATCGCTATCCGGCGCCCCCGGATGTGCCGAATACCCTGGGTTATGTTTTTGAATTTGCCTATTGCTGGCTTTGGACGGCTTTCTTGAGCCTGCGGGTGTGGCGGCGGCACGGGTTTGACGTGCTGCACGCGTGTAACCCGCCGGAAACGTTTTTCCTGTTAGGGCTCTTCTATAAATTGTTTGGTGGCAAATTCTTGTTTGACCACCACGATCTGTCGCCGGAGATGTATTTGGCGAAGGGGGGACGCCGGGAGGGCTGGTTGTTCCGGGCGTTGTTGTGGTTGGAGAAAGGCACCTTTTTTTCGGCCGATACCGTTATCACCACCAATGAATCCCATAAGCGCATTGCCCTGACTCGTGGGCGCGTGCCCGCCGACGACATCTTCATTGTGCGCAGCGGCCCTGACCTTGACCGCCTGCAACAACTGGAACCGGAACCGGCTTTGAAAGGCCCCTATACCTATCTGGTGTGTTATCTGGGTGAGATGTGCGCCCAAGATGGCGTGGAGCATATCTTGGAAGCCGCCCGGATTTTGCACAACACGCATGGGCGGCGCGATGTCAAATTTGTCTTGCTGGGGGGCGGCCCGGCGTTGAACCATCTGCAACAGTTGCAGAAAGAGATGGGTCTCAATGGAATGGTGGAATTCACCGGGCGGGTGTCCGATCATGACTTGTGCCGCTATCTCTCCACGGCTGACATTTGTGTAGACCCCGACCCGTATACGGAATGGTCGGATCGCTCCACGATGAACAAAGTCATGGAATATATGGCTTTCGGCAAGCCGATTGTGGCCTTTGACCTGACGGAGAATCGCTATTCGGCGCAGCAGGCCGCTGTGTATGCCCGCCCGAATGATGTCGAGGAGTATGCCCGGCTCATTGTGGAGCTATTAGAGGATGCGCCGCGACGCCGCGAGATGGGCGCCTGGGGGTTGGAACGGGTGCAAGCCCAACTGGCCTGGCAATATAGCCGACCGGTTCTTTTAGCGGCGTATGCGCATGTTTTGGGCCAGGGCCGGAAGCTATAGGCGGCGATTCGGCCGAAACGCCCTGAACATCCCGGCTGCATTACGGTCGCGCATAACATTGAGCCAGGGCTTGTTGCAGGCCGGCTTGCCAGTCGGCGTTGTCAAAAGTCGGCCATACAGCCCGGCCGGCGGCGATTAAGCGGGTCATTTCGGCCGATATTTGTCCATCATACAGCATGGTCGCCACCGCATAACCGGAACTGTGCTTCAACATTTGTCGGTGCACATGCGCATCGTTCAGGTCGCCCAGATTGGTCAACATGCCTTTGACCGGTTCCAACAATCTGTCAGTCGCTTCCGCCCCCAATACATCGCCAAAGAATTCCAACGTGTAGCGCAAATCCTTGAACCGAATGCGCAACTGGTGCAAACGCGTTAGAGAAGCGTTATTCAGCCCTTCGCCGGCGGTATAGACATCCGCCAGACGTTGGTAGAGTAAGACAGGTAAGACATAGCGCACCCGGAGTCCGGCGCTCGGCTCTGACGGCCGGTAGAGAAATCGCTCAAATTGGGTCAGATTGGCGGTGTAGGCGGGGGTTGCCAGATAAGCGCGAACGGCCGCGCGGGCTTGCCGCTCTTGCGCGACCCAATAGTCGCGCAATTCATCCAGGGCGGCTGTCTGGCCGGCCGAAAGCAGCGCTTCGGCCGAAAATCGTTCCAGGTTCAGCAAGAAGACGTCAATATCGCGTGAGCGCGCCAGAAAGCGCATGTATTGCTTCAGACCTTGGCGATGGGGTTTGAGCGCGCGCCGGCCCAGATAAGGCTCGAACAACTCGAAGGCTGTGCGTAGCCGGCGGATAGCCTTGCGCGTTTCATGCACTGCCAGCACCGAAGTCTGGGTGCGCAAGTCCGCTTCATACGTGCGTAGAACGGCTTGCTGCCCGGCCATGATGACGCGCGCAGCCGTTTGGATGTGGGTGTCGCCGGTGAAGCTTAAGCCCTTCATACATGCTCCCACCGCCCATTATAACACGTTCGCCAAATGTGGCGGTCTGCCGGAGCGCGGGTTATAGTAGGGTGGCTGGATAACTTTGGAGGTTGTATGACAGACACATCAACGCCGACGGCCGGGATAGAGGGATTAAATTCGGCCGAATCCCTGTACCAATTTGAGCGCATCACCGATCATCGGCTCAGCCCCGACGGGCAACGCCTGGTGCTCGCGCGCGAACGTCTCAATCGGCAAACCCAGAAAAAATACGCCGATTTATGGATCATTAGCCTGGATGACGGCGCGCAACAGCGTTTCACCTATGGCGATTATACCGACAGCTCCCCCCGCTGGTCGCCGGATGGGCGTTACTTGGCCTTCCTCTCCAATCGCCTGGAGGAGAGCCAACCCCAGCTTTATATTTTGCCGCTCAACGGCGGTGAGGCGCGCCCCCTGACGGACTTAAAAGGGACTTTCTTAGGCTTTGAGTGGTCGCCGGACGGCCGCAAAATCGCGTTTTGCCTCCGCCGGAAGGATGCGGATGCGTTGGAACGCGAGGCTGATGAGCAGAAGAAAAAGCTCGGCGTAGTGGCGCGCCACATCACCCGCGCGATCTACAAGTTGAACGGCGTGGGCTATTTGCCGGCCGAAAAGGCGCATATCTGGGTGGTGGATGTCACGACGCTGATCGATATTGGGCGCAGCCGTGCATTGACGCCGCTGACCCCAGCGGAGCGAGTGCGATTCTTCCTGCCATTGCTGAATTAAGATTTTGCATCAATAGGGATGATTT
>JAYRVN010000219.1:0-6143 GCA_041918535.1 Chloroflexota bacterium | reverse complement strand
TATGAAGAAGGCAACAGGCCTGGGGGGCACGGTCCTATCAGGGAAAAAACCTGACGGGCCGGCTCCAACACAAAGGCCCACAAGCGGGGGGACGGGGGACGTAGAAGCCCTGGAGCTCGGGCCGGAAATGTTAATTTCGGGGGCATTCATTGACTCGCTGAGCCTGGCGTGGAAGGAAATCAATCTGCAGGCGGTGTTGAATCTGATCTGGGGCCCGGTGGCGCAGGCGTTGGAAATGACGCTGGAAACGGAAGGGCGCGACGTTGCCCGGCTGGCGGATTTGGCCGTCATTGTGGCCTGGGCCGCCAGAGTGCGCATCAATGGGCTTGCTCCCACCAATGATGAGATCACCCGCTATGTGTTGCGGGCTGTCGAGTTGGTTTGGGGTGAGGAGTAATTAGCGTTATGTATCATCGGGGCGGGCTGTTCTCTTCCCCCCTTGCCGGGCCCTCCTTCCCGGCGCCCGCTCCGGATTTTCCCCTACTGGTCGGCGGTTAACCTAATCTTCACTAACCGCCGACCCCTCTTTTATATCAATTCCCAATGTTTTGAAATACGTTGCAGTTAGTGGGGAATGAGTTGTGGTCATTGGGGCCAGGTTGATGGCTGCGCCCAAACTGGTGAGCTCCCGCCGAACTAACAAATCATAGGCGTACTGGGCCATGAGAACGGCCACCGCACTATTGATGAACAGGGATTGAGCGCCCAGGTCTAGCGCCTCGCCGCAAGCAACCTGGGGAATGTCGGTCGCTGGAGGCTGGAGTAGGCCGGGGGCCTGGATGGACGGGTCTGGCAACGCGCTCAGCATTTTGAGCGCGTCGGCGGTTATCGGTTCGTGTCCGGCATTGCCAATCAACACCTGGCCGGCGAATAAGTCGTTGCCTCCGTCAATCCACCAGGCATTTAGGCGCAGCCGTTCGCGCGCGATAGCGGTTCGCGCGTAGTGATTGTCAACCGCGCCGAAGAAGATGACGGGGAAGCCCGGTCGAGAATGCGGGAGATGCAGGTGCTCGAACGCGCCGGGCACGCTCATTGGGCAGGCCAGAATATCTAGCCCCAGCCAGGCCGTCAGGCGCTGCATGAGGGTTATGGCCTTGTTGCATCTAACCTCGCACTCTGCAAATTGTTGTCGGCCGATATTGGAAGGCTCGACCACATCGTGATCAATGAGATACATGGAGCTTGTTATGTTGCGCGTGCGCAAATCGTGCATGAGGCGCGCCAGATGAATGGCCAGCGCCGAGCCGGTTCCGCCGCAGCCGACCAGGGCAAATATGACCTTTTTGATCGGCGGCAGGCACAATCTGTATCGGGGTTCGGTATCAACGGTTAGCATAGGAATCCATAGCGGCCTGACAGGAGGCGCTCAAGAAGGCATCGGTGACGCTCATGGGGCCAATGTCAAAGAGTGCGGTGAGCGGGGTGAGTATGAAGTGACCGTATACTGACAGCCGTAGTAAGACGTGGGGTGGCTGGTCATGGATTCGGCCGATGACGGCATACCAGCGCATGGCAGTGTGGTAGGCATCGTCAATGTTGCTAAAAAAGGCGGCCATAGTGTGGTGGCTATGTGTGTCGAGCAGCAGGGGCCCGGGCATATCCTCATAGTCAATGGAACACGCAGTGCCGAGGGCGGCGCGATAGGTGATGAAACGCCAGCCGGTTAACCCAGGTTGCTGCTCCGGGCTGCTCTGGTATAGGGTTTGGTAAAGCACCTCCAGTTCAGGGAATTGGCGGGCGTCATTAATGATGTCCAGCAGCGTCTGGGCCGGCAAGCGCGGGTGCTTAAGGGTGAGGGTGTTGTCCAAGGGCGACAAGCCTCTGACCTCGGCCGGCGCGATACACCAACAGACCGCCACGAAATCATTGGCGGCGCGGACAAACAGGCCGTTGCCGGCCATGACGTAGCCATACGGCTGAATCAAAGGAGGCAACGGGGCCTCGCGATGGACGGTATAGCCAACGGCGTCGAAAATGCTAAGTGCCATAAATGTCCTCCAGCGTCATAGAGAGCGGTAAGAGCTCGTCAAGGGGGAACACGGGCTGGTCGGCCAGACTCACTAACAGGGCGCGAACATCGGCTCTCTGTGAGAGACAGCGATTGGTAACCAAATGTGGCGTGAATTCGGCCGACATGAACAACTCAAAGGCCGGCATGATGGTTTCGGCCGAACAGGTGGGCAAGGGGTTGTTGCCAGAGCAAACGAGGCCATTGTTGTACACGTTCGACAGTGGAGGGGCGTACAACTCTGCCTCCGCAGAGGTCGGGCGCTCCGTGACGGCAAACAGAAAGTAGTTTGGCCCGTTGCCGAGCCAGATCAGCGGCGGGAGGGGGATGGTAAGAGCGGGCCCGCTACCCAACTGTAGCTGCCGGCTGTGGGGCGGGATAAATAGCGCCAGTCTGAGGTCGGCGGCGCGCTGCCAAAACAGCGTGTTTGGCGGGAGGATGCCGCTGTGGATTTTTGCGCCGGCGATGGCCGCGATTAGCGTCTCCGCGGACACATGCCGTTGGGTAACGCAGGCGCCGGAGAACCGGGTGGCGATGATGTGGGTTGGCCAGATGTCAAGCCGCATCTCCGGCAGGCTGTCGGCTGTGGGTTTTCCCCGTGGTTTAGCTTTCGGTATTTTCGTTTTCATCCACGTCCTCGATTTCCGTTGAGGGATAGCGGGCCAGCAAGGCGGCAAACCATTCGCCGATAGCTGTTATTGGCCCCTGGGCAAAGGCGGCATTGGCGCGTGCGCAGCGTTGTAAATGGGGCAGGCCCTCTTCACGCCACTCTACGATAAGGGCGTCTACCACATCGTCATCCCACGGCGGAAACTCGTAGGCATCCTCCTCCGGGGGGGAATCAAACCAGCTAATTCCCGTATCGCAGCCGAACGCTCGATACACGGACAAGACGCCGGCGGCCAGTTCGTCGCCGCCCTGTGC
Source organism: Chloroflexota bacterium (assembly GCA_041918535.1). Classification (GTDB taxonomy): domain Bacteria; phylum Chloroflexota; class Anaerolineae; order Promineifilales; family Promineifilaceae; genus DAOTXO01. Next base: position 3,211 of record JAYRVN010000219.1, on the reverse strand, counting down.
TTCTCCAAGCAGGGCAGACAATACGTGCTGGGGGTGCGGCAGTGGATAGGGAAAATGGAACTCATCAACCAGACGCCGCAAATGGAACGCCTCTTTCGCATCCGTTACATCGGCATCAGTATCTCCGGACTGGCGGAAATAGAGTTGCAGATACCACAGGATGCAACTTTCCAGGGCAAACTCCATTGTCTCCCCCAGGTCTAGCATCCAGTAAGCGACGCCCATGTGGGGACTTGGAAGGATGTCCAGCGCGGCGAAAAGATTTTCCGCCGCTTCTTCGAGCGTGTCAAAGAGATCGTATTCGATCATCATGCTATCAACGAGGAATGGCAAGAGGAAGCGATCCACATCGTATCCGAATTGAATATAGGCCGCCTGCCAGGTGGCAAAGTCGGATGGAATCAGGCGATATTCCTGTGGCGGTGTCATGCGTGGGCCATATCTGGCGAGCCGTTCGGCCAAAACGTAGAGAACGTCAGGGAAACCGATCTGCTCGTTCGGCCGTGCGGCTGGGCGAATCTTATCGCCGCGCTTGAAGGGATACGTCGGCCGATAGACGCCTAAATGGCTATGATGTGCATCTGGATTGGGCTTGGGGGCATTTCTCGACATCGGGAGATTAATCCTCGCAGGGCGGCCAATTCGGCTGCGTAGTGGCGGCGCGCCGTTACATAGGGCAAGAGTAGGGCCGCTACGTCTTCGGCCGACATGACTGTTTCGGGCAGTGCAGGCGGGTCGCCTGGGATGAGAGCGGCCGAATCCGGCAGGTCGGTAAGGTAGTTTAGGAGTTGCTCAACAGTGACCATGGCAATGAGAGGGGCGGGCCGGGCAAGAATCCCGGCCCGCTATCAATTAGCCGTTGCGCTTGGGCTGTGGCTCTAGATGGACGTGTTCGACATCTGCTTGCACGTCAATGCGCACGCTACCGCCGCTCAATTCTGGATAGGTGCGCGCCAGAATGGCCAGCACATCCTCGTTGGTAAATTGGGCGCCGGGGTCGGCGAACTGGTGTGTCGCGTAGTGGAAAATGCGGTTGGTCATGTTAGAAGTCCTCGTCCCGATAGTTTGTTGGAGCGGCTTGAGAGTCTGAGATAACCGGCGCAGCCGCTATTGTCCCCGACATGGTCTGCGTGGTGAATTGCATGAGCATGGCGTCCCAGAGTTGGAGCAGGTCGCCAAGTTTCCCGCCTACAATTATCGGGGCTCCGACCGGTGGTTGCAGGGTGAGAAGAACGGCGCGCTGGGCCTGATCGGGGGATGGCGCCGCAGGCATGACGCGGACATGGACATCATAGGGCTGTGTGTAGAGCGGATTGGATAACATCTACGCCTCCTGTGGCTTTTTTGCGGGCGACCAAACAGTTTCCTCGACTAGGAAACATTGCGCCAGGTTTGACGTGGGCAGCATGTAGGCGCGGTCTAAACTGCGTTCGCTTTCGATTTGCACCAGCATCAATAAGGCGGCCAGTTGGCCGTTCGTCAGGTTCGGGTACTCGGCCTTTGCCCGAAGTTCCCAGGCTTCCACCAGCGACATGGTGTCAACGGCCATCACACGCCCCAGCAACAACATAAATGGCCTGGAGACGTAGGGAGAGCGGCGCCGCGCCCGCATCTGCTCTATCAGATAGGCAATGTGATGCGTGTACCATTCGCGAGGTAGTGGGGCGGCAATCTCTGGAAGAAACTCGCGCCACGGCTGTGTAGGCGCGTATTGGTGACATACAGGAATGGGGCCGGCAGGGGTGGCGATTTGGGTGAAGCCGACGGGCAGGTCGCGCCCGATCCACGCGCAGGGATTGTCGGGCTCGTTCCGCTGATAGCCGCATTGGGAGCAGGCCGTGGATACGAGCGCATTAGCGGCCATGTCGCCATGCTGCGCGGCGTAGGCCTTCAGATGGTCGGCCGCAGTGACGGCCGGCGGCGTTGTTTTTGCGGCGGGATTCTTGGGGGGGATGGTGGGGCCGATGACGGCGGATGAGACCTTGCCGACAGCTACCGGCTCGCGCTTTTGATAGTAGGCTGGGGGCGATGAGGCTGGGGTGTCGGCGGCGGGGGTATCGGCCGAATCTTCTGGCTCAGAATCTTCGGCCGAATCCTCTTCAAGGTCTTCGGCATCATCCTCGTCGTCCGAGGCCGGTAAAACAACCACGGGGGTCTCGCGAGCGGCTTGGGCGTTATAGGCCAGCAGCAAAGCGTCCCAGCTGTCAATGAACAGAGTGTTGCCGTTGCTTTGCACGCCGGGGAGCCCCTGCCAGGTCAAGGGGACACGCACCATGAAGGGGTCATCAGGAGCTAAACCATGTAAGCAGCGGGTCGGTCGGTTCCCCGCAATGCGGCATGGCAGCTGCGGCCGGTCCAGGTCATCGCGCAAACGCGGCAGGGATAGCCGGCTCAGGGGGCAGGCGTCGCAAACCACCTGATACAGGAACGGTTCGAGCGCGGCGGCCCAATGCCCTTCCACCTGAATGCTGAGGGCTTCCAGCCAGGCGGGAATATCGGCGGTGTCGCGCCAGGGCGTCATGGATTTGCCTAGATAGGCCATGGTGGCGGCCGCGGCCCAGGCCTGGGCTGCGTCGTGGTGCAAGCGCTCGTGCCACAAGTTGGCCAATGCCCGCGCCAGATTGCGTTGGGTAGGATGCTCGACCAGCACGGGGATGGCAAAGCCTTCCCAGTCCCTCAACAGACTTATTGTGTCGCGCAAGCGCGCCAGGTTAATGGTGGCCGGCAACACTATGGCGATGAAAGTCACCACGCCGGCGCGCATGTCTGCATACGGGATGGATATAAGGGAGCGAGCCAACGTCAGGGGCAGTTTCCCGGCGGCGATTTGGTTGGCCAGGGCGGGGAACAGTTCATGCAGCTGGGCCAGCGCCAGGTGGTTCTCCACATAGGCCACCGATTGTCCTATGTTAGCGGCCGCGGCGTTGGTCGAGATGCCCAGCCGGTGGCCTATTAGCAGGGAGTGTCCGATCCCCAGCGGATCGGGTTCCTCTTGCCCGAAATTGGCGGCCTGCAAGAGCAAAACGCCCTGCATATAATCACCGGAGAAGATGGATACCGGGATGGTCAGGCCCGGGTGGTTGTCCAGGAATCCTAGAACCCAGGTGCGAAGGGCGGATTCGTCCAGATCGTTGTTGCCGGCCAGGGGGAAGCGCGCAGCGAGCTGAGTCAGGATCAGGTCTGTGGGGAGGGATTCGGCCGAATCGGGCAG
>JAYRVN010000218.1:0-3460 GCA_041918535.1 Chloroflexota bacterium | reverse complement strand
ATCGCGCCTGGTGATCTCCGAAAACGGTTACAGGCCGTGGCGCGTATCCTCGATTAAATAATCCACCACCGCTTTTAGCGCTTCCTGGCGGTTGTCGTCGCCGCCCTGCTGCTGGTACACCCGTAACTGCCGGTCGGCGCTGGTTCCCTCGCGCAGGATATTGTTGACATGCGTCACTTCTTGGCGGCTGCCCAGGTCATCCACCACGTCATCCAGGAGTTCCAATAGCTCGTCCATGAGAATGTGGAAGGGCACTTCCTCTTCGCGGCCGAAATCAATCAGGGCGCCGCTGGCGCCGTAACGCACGGCCCGCCACTTGTTCTCGGAGATGTGCATGTGGCGATATTGCCGCCAGGTCATGTTGTTCAGGCGCAGCTTAATCAATTTGGCGCAAATCGCCTGGAAAAGCGCCGCCAGACAGACGGCATCGTCCACGCGTGTGCAAATGTCGCAAATGCGGAATTCCAGCGTATCGAACTTGGGGTGCGGCCGAATATCCCACCAGATTTTGGCAACTTTGTCCTGCTTGCCGAACGAGCCGACGCGGTCAAGCGTACGCTCAAAGGCGGCGTACTCTGCCCACGAGCTGAAGGAGTGGGGGATGCCGGTGCGCGGCATCATCTCAAAGACGACGCTGCGATAGGATTTGAGGCCGGAGTTGTACCCTTGCCAAAACGGCGAACTCGTCGAGAGCGCCAATAGGTGCGGCACAAAGTAACGCGCCTGGTTCATGATCTCGATCATTAAGTCCTTCAGTTCCGGCTCCGCATAATGGCCGAAACCGACATGGATGTGCATGCCGAAAATTAACAAAGAGCGCGCCACGCCTTGCATGTCGTCCAGCAATTCCCGATAACGCACGCCTTCCGTGATGTTTTGCTCTTCCCATTTGGCGAAGGGGTGGGTGGAGGCGGCGGCGATGCGCAGGTTGTTTTCCTGGGCCATGTCAATCACCGATCGGCGCAGGTGGACCAACTCCTGGCGCAATTCCTGGACGTTGCGACAGACGTGGCTGCCGACCTCCACCTGGGATTGCATGAATTCCGGTTTCAGATGCAGCCGAGCGCTTCGGCGTTCATCCTGGGACAAGAATTCACTGATATAAGAATGTAGATTACGAGTTCGCGGATCGATGATCTGATACTCTTCTTCGATGCCTAGCGTCAGCGGGGGCATTTTGACGGTCATAATCTCCTCCAGGGTGATCAATTGGGTAGTCCAACTTTGTGTGGGCGGAAGGCGCGGGCGGAATGCCCGCTTTCCTCCCAAACTCAGGCTGCGGGTTGCCGCCGCCGCAGATATTCTACCAGCAGTCGCACGCCGAAACCGGTCGCACCTGGCGATTCATACTCCTTAACGTTCTTGGTAAAAGCCATGTTGGCAATATCCAGATGCGCCCAGGGGTAATCGGTGAACTCCTTCAAGAAGATGGCAGAAGCGCCGACGCCGCCGGCGCGTCCGCCGCTGTTTTTCATGTCCGCCACGGGCGAATCAATCACCTTGCGGTAATCATCCCACAGCGGCATGGGCCATAACCGCTCTTGCGTGGCCGCGCCCGCCGCCACCAAATCGTCGCGCAGGCGGTCCTGGTTGCTGAAAACGCCGGCGGCGATGCCGTCGCCCAGAGCCACGCCAATCGCGCCGGTGAGCGTTGCCAGGTCAATCACAGCTGCCGGCCGGTAACGTTGGGCGTAAACCAGGGCGTCGGCCAATACCAGCCGCCCCTCGGCGTCGGTGCTGATAATCTCGATGGTCTTGCCGTTGCTGGCGGTGATGACGTCGCCCGGACGATAGGCGTGGGCGTCCGGCTTGTTTTCGGTGCAAGGAGCGATGGCAATGACGTGGACAGGCAGCTTAAGCAGGGCAATGGCCTTCATCGCGCCCAGGACGGCGGCTGCGCCGCCCATGTCGGATTTCATCTCTTCCATGTGTTCGCTGGGTTTGAGGGAGATGCCGCCGGTGTCGAAGGTGATGCCTTTGCCGATGAGGACGATGGGATCGGCCGAATCCCCCTGATATTCCAGCACAATGAAGCGCGGTTTATCCCCGGCCCCTTTGGCCACGGCCAGGAACGCTCCCATCTGCTGCTTGGCGGCCCATCTGCGCCCGCCGACGGTGAGCGTCAGCCCGTATTCGGCCGCCAGCTTTTTGGCCGTCTTTGCCAGATACTTTGGCGTCACCACATTGGGCGGCGCTTGCACCAGTTCCCGCGTCAGCCGCACCCCGGCGGCGATGGCTTCGGCCGAATCCACGCCCGCCCGCGCCGCCGCCAACTTGTCCGCCTCCCGCTCCACCAAGGTCAGGCGGCCGATCACATGCGGCGTTTCGCTGTGTTGCTTGGGGGTCGGGTATTCATACAAGCCCAAGAGCACGCCTTCTACCGTCGCCTGAGCCGCCGCTTCCACATCCAGGCCGCCGATGCCCGCCCCGTGGATGATAGTCGCCAGATGGTTGGCTTTGAGGGCGCGCGCGCGTTTGGCGGCAGCGGCGGCGGCCACGCGCGCGGCCTGAAGATCGAACTTGGCCGGTTCGCCTAGCCCGACGATGAGCACGCGCTGGGCGGGAATGGCGCCGCGCGGATAACAGACGGCGACTTCGCCTAGTTTGCCGCTGAGGTCGCCGCCGGCGATCAATTCGCGGATAGCGCCGTTGAGCGCCTGGTCAATAGCGTTGGTGGCGCCGCCGGGTTGGGTGACGCCTTTGAAGAGATTGATAATGAGGGTATCGGCCGAATTTTCCGCCAATTCCCCCTGTTCTACCTGAATGTCCATACACACGCTTCCTTGCGCCACGCCTGCCGCCGGTTGGCAGCGTGGATAAATCGAGTATAGTGGAAAGCGTACACACAAACTGCCGCCCGCGCAAGTCCGCGCCCGGCCGAGGTCTGTCATGCGTCTAACCGCCATTCTCAAATTGCGTTGCCCCCACTGCTTGCAAGGCGCCGTCTTCCACAGCCTGTGGCGGATGCACCCCCACTGCCCGGTGTGCGGCATCCCCTACGAGCGCGAAGAGGGCTATTTTCTCATGGCGATTTTCATCGGCTATATCCTGGGCATCCTGGCCGTTATCCCCGTCTGTCTGGGGCTCTACCTGGCCCGCGCCCCCCTGCCGGCCTATCTAATCGGCAGCGGCCTGACCCTGGCGCTCCTCTCACCCCTGATCTTTCGCTACGCCCGCGTCCTCTGGCTACACCTGGATGAGCTGCTTGACCCCCGCCCGTAAGGCGGTGGCGGTTATTCACCCCGATCGACGAGAGACGCAGCATTTGGGCGATTTTTGCCGCCGCTGGTTCAATTCTGTGCCAAAAACGAGCTATTGAGTTCACATTCTAAACCGCGCGCTCTTGATGCCTTGGCCGAGTTGGTTGACAAACCGGAGATGTTTGTGTATAAAGAACATACAGGGAAAATCCTTTCTCCTGCTTTAACGGCGTGTTTATCCTAACATGCCTTCATTCATT
>JAYRVN010000217.1:0-1845 GCA_041918535.1 Chloroflexota bacterium | reverse complement strand
TGCCGCCGACCGGCCGGCTCGATTCATCGCCCGCCCGGTAGTAGAGTTCGAACAGATGCATCCGGGCTTCAGGGCTGATTCCCTGGCCGTTGTCGCTAACGGCGAGGTGCGCCCGGGTGGGTTCGGCCGATAAAGCCACCTCAATGTGTCCGCCCGATGGCGTGTACTTGATGGCATTGCCCAACAAATTCTGCAAAATCTGGCGCAAACGGGGCGGCGAAGCGTTAACCAGAATAGGCTCCTCCGGCAAACGCAAGGTCAGGGTTTGTTCATTGAGGATAGCCATGGGTTGGTGCAGGGCTACCATGTCCTGGCAGATGGCGTCGAGAAAGCAGGGGACGCAGTGTAAACGGAGGCGATCATTCTCTATTTGGTCGAGATCAAGTACGTTGTTGATGGTGTTGTCCAGCCATTCGGCTTGAAGCCGCACGGTTTGGAGCCGTTGCCACATGTCGTCGGCGGGGTCCGATACGGCCTGGAGCAGCAACTCCGTATAGCCGCGAATGATGGTCACCGGCGCGCGCAAATCGTGGGCGGCCATCGAGAGGAAAATGGATTTGAGTCGGTCGAGCCGTCGCAACTCCTGGTTAGCCCGGGCCAGGCGTTGTTCAGCCAAACGCAACTCGTTCCGCTCTTGCACCAGGCTTTGCTCTAATCGGCCGAATGCTGTCATGTCCGTCACAATCAGCAGCAGGCCCGGCTCAGAGGAATGGGCCCCTAGCGGCGCGATCTCAAAATCGAAGTAAAGGATTTCACCGGCGGGAGAGACGCGATTGATCCGCTCTAATTTATACGCCGCCGCCCCGGCCAATATGGCGAGAAGCTCCGACTCCACCCCCGCAAATTCGTAAAACACTTCGGTTAAAGGTTGCCCCACCACCTCATCTAAAGGCAAATGAATCAGCTTCTCCAGATTGGGTGTGCTATCGAGAATGATCAGATCGGCCGAAAGCTGGGCAAACGCCTGTTGGATGACCAGATGTTGTTGCGCGAAGGCCAACCAGTCAAACGCATTCATACGCTCTTCAAGCCAGTAGCAGCCGGTGCGCCAGGGCCTCGAACATCTCAGGCACTTGCGCGCCTGTTTTGGCGCTGGTTAGCCAGTAGGGACATTGCCATGTTGCGCTGATCGCCTGGATGTCCGCCTCTGTCACCTGGCGTTCGTTCTCCAGGTCAATTTTGTTGGCGGCCAGAACTAACACCGCCTGGGGATTTACATCCCGCACTTGCGCCGCACAGAGCGCCAGCGCCGACAAGGTTGGCGAACGTGTGAGGTCGCAGACCAACACCGCCCCGGCCAAGCCGCGCAAATACCCTTGATTAACACGCAGCCATTCATTGCCTCCCGCCAGGTCCCACACAATCAAGTTAATGGTCTCGGTCTGGAGCTGCACCGGTCTGCGCGAGACTTTGACGCCGATGGTGCTCAAGTACCTGTCGTCGAAAATGCCTTCGACGAAACGACGCACCAGGCTGGTCTTGCCCACAGCGAAGTCGCCCAACAAGCAGATTTTCTTTTGGATGATAGTCATGACGCGAATCTCAGACTTATGGCCCACCGGTCGGCGTCGGCGTATCGGCCGAAATCCAGCCGGATGACTCGATATATTGTTCGGGCGCCCAACCGCGCTTCACGCCCAGGAAACCAGCCTCCCATTCTATCTGAAGCCAGCCTGCTTGTCGCGCCAGAATGCGCAGCGGTGTGTCAGGTTCGACGGCGCCCACGATTTGCGCGTAATTGTCAGGCAAGAAACGCACGAAAACCGGGTTTAGGCTGAAGAAGAACGCCGGGGTGGCCGTAGATGTCGGTCGGGGCATCTCGGTGGGCGCGGGAGTGGATGTGGG
>JAYRVN010000216.1:0-3644 GCA_041918535.1 Chloroflexota bacterium | reverse complement strand
TGATGTAAAGGTGTTGTTGCCGGATGGCAGCTTACACCGGTTGAGTGAGTATTTGCTGCCTAGCGCCTTGCTAATGGTGGCCGCCTTGCTCTTGATGATTTCGATGTTCTTGCCTTATTGGAGCATGACGATGTCTGCGCCCCAATATCCCAAGGGATTAAGGGTGGATGTGTACGTGGATCGCCTGGAAGGGGACATGCGTGAGATTGATGAGTTGAATCATTATCTCGGCATGCTAAAACTGGATGAGGGGGGACAATTTGAGCGATCAATCTCGACTGCCGCCATCACGGTCTTGGGTTTGTTACTAATCGGCGGGGTGTTCGTGCATAACCAATGGGCAGGTGTGCTGGCTTTGCCGGCGTTGGCTTTCCCATTTATGTTTTTGGCGGATTTGTGGTGGATTTTGTATCGCTTCGGCCACAGCATTGATCCGACGTCGGCGCTAGGCGGGGCGATCAAGCCATTCACGCCGCCGCTATTTGGGCAGGGAATGGTGGGGCAATTCGGCACCATGGCGCGCGCGGAGATTGGCTTGTATCTGGCTTTTGCCGCGCTTATCGTGATTGGGGCTGCGCTGTGGTTTCACCGCGCAGCGTACAAGCCATTAGCGCAAGCGCGCAAACAGGTATCGCAGGGAGCGACGAGATGACAGGCAGGGGATGGGTGAGGCTGGCCTGGGGCCTGGTGTTGGCGGTGTGGGGCGCGTGGGGGACGGTTTCGGCCGAATCTCCCTCTACCCTCATCGTTTCACCTGACGGCCCTTACACCAGCCTGACAGCCGCCCTGGAAGCCGCTCACAACGGCGACACGCTCCAGGTGCGCGGCGGCATTTACCCCGGCCCGCTCGTCGTCAACAAATCCGTGCAACTGATCGGTGAAGGTTGGCCGACTATTGACGGAAACGAACAAGGCACCGTTGTGACCTTGAGCGCGCCGACAATTCGCTTTGAAGGCTTCGTGGTGCGCCGCAGTGGCAAAGAGCCCGATCGCGACCACGCTGGCATCACCTTGACCGCGCCTGACATCATCGTGGCGAATAATCGGCTGGAAGATGTGCTTTTTGGCGTGTTTGTGGCCGAGGCCGATAGGGCCGTCGTGCGCGGCAACGACATTTCCAGCAAGGCGGAGTATGATCTAGGGCGTAGAGGAGACGGCATCCGTCTCTGGTACAGCCGCTATGTCACGGTGGAGGACAACTATGTCCACGGCGCGCGCGATGTGGTGATGTGGTACGCCACCGGCAGCAACGTGCGCAACAACATCATCGTGAACGGTCGCTACGGCCTGCACCTGATGTATTGCGACCAGGCCAACATTACCGGCAATCGGCTGGAGCACAATTCGGTGGGAATCTACACCATGTACTCCAATCAGGTGCAACTGCGCGACAATTTCGTTCGCGGGCAGCGCGGGCCGAGCGGTTATGCCATGGGGTTTAAGGATAGCGACGATGTGACGGCGAGCGGCAATGTGTTGGTGGACAATGGGGCGGCGGTGTTTTTGGACGGCGCGCCCTTCAGCCCGGGGGGATTCGGCCGATTCGAGAACAACCTTTTTGCCTTCAATGATGCCGGCGTAGTTATGCTGCCCGCCGTCCGCGGCAATCAATTTCTCAATAACACTTTTTGGGAAAATGTCGAACAGGTTGCCATTTCCGGCGGGAGTATGACCGGCGCGAATGCCTGGGTGGGCAACTATTGGAGCGATTACACCGGCTTTGATGCCGATGGCGACGGAGTGGGCGAGACCCCTTATCAATCCGCCCGGACCTTTGAAAGCCTGACCGACCGCGAACCCCGACTGCGGATGTTGCAGTATAGTCCCGCCACCCAGGCCATTGAAATGGCGGCCCAGGCTTTCCCCATCATTCAACCGGCGCCGAAGGTAGTTGACGCCGCGCCGCGGTTGGCGCTGCCGCCCATGCCCGCCGCCGTCAGTCTAGCCCCGGTGGCAGCCACGGAATCGGGTCGCGTGATGCCGGCCTGGCTGCTTCTCGGCGCGCCGGCGGTCGCGGGAGGATTGATCTATTGGTGGCGGACGCGCCGGCATTTGAACCCGGCGGCGGACCAAGCGGAAACGAGTGTGAATAGTATGCCATCTCCAGACCAACCGATGATTGTCATGCGTGATGTCAGCAAGCGATTCGGCCGAAACCAGGTATTGCAGGCCATATCGCTCAACGCCAATGCCGGGCAAGCCCTAGCCCTCTGGGGCCAGAACGGCGCAGGTAAGACCACCCTGCTCAAGGCCATCCTGGGCTTGATTGACTTTGAAGGCAGCATCACCATCGCCGGCTATGATGTCCGCCGCGCCGGCAAAGATGCCCGGCGGCAAGTGGGCTATGTGCCCCAGGAAGTCGTCTTCTACGATTGGCGCGTTCAAACCACCCTGGAATTTTACGCCCGGCTCAAGCGGCTGCCGCGCGCGCAAGCCGTGGCTCGCAGCGCCGAACTCATCCACCAACTGGGATTGGACGAACATGTCAACAAAGCCGTCTCCGCCCTTTCCGGCGGCCTGAAACAACGTTTGGCTCTGGCCGTGGCGCTGCTGGCCGACCCGCCCATCCTGCTGCTAGATGAGCCGACGGCCAATCTCGACGCGCAAGGGCGACGGGATTACCTGGCGCTGTTGTCCGACCTACGCCGCAGCGGCAAGACGGTCATCTTCGCCACCCATCGCCTGGAAGAGTTGGAGACGTTGGCCGACCAGGTGGCGTTGCTCGACCAGGGTGTGCTAATGAGCTTGATGACGCCGGAAGCGTTGCGCCGACAGCTATCGCCGCAGGTGAACCTCACGCTGTGGCTGCCTGAAGCGCAACGCGGCTCAGCCATGACCTGGCTGGCGCAGCAAGGGCTGGCAACCCATTTGAACGGCCGTGGGACGGTTGTGGTGAAAGTCCCTACCCACCAGAAAGCCCAGGTATTGCAGGCGCTCCAGACCGAGGGCGTGTCGGTGCTGGATTTTGAGACGGAGTGACGGCCCTTAGCCGGCCAGGTGAAAAGCTATGGAACTAGGCTTGATTTGGACAATTGCGCTGGCCGAATGGCGCGAAGCGGTGCGGTATAAGTGGTTATGGCTCTACGCGCTGGGATTGGCGGGGCTGGCGCTGGCGCTCTCGCAGGCCGGGGTCGCGGCGGCAGGATATGCCGGCTTGGGTGGATTCGGCCGAACCGCCGCCGGCATGATCAACGCCTTCCTGCTCTTTGTCCCCCTCATGGGCCTCTCCACCGGCGCCGCCTCGTTAGCCGTAGACCGCGAACGCGGAACCCTGACCTATCTGCTCTCCCAGCCTGTCAGCCGCGGTGAGGTTTTCCTGGGCAAAGCTTTGGGCGCCGCCCTGGCCGTCGTCATGGCCCTGGCCCTGGGCTTTGGTCTGGCCGGCCTCGGGCTGAGTCGCGCCGGCAGCAATAATTTGCTCGCTTTTCTGGAATTAGCCGGCCACACCTTGTTGTTGGCCCTGGCTTCCCTGGGATTGGGCTTTCTCATCAGCAGCCGGGCGCGCAAGGCCACCGTGGCCTCCAGCGCCGCCCTGCTCACCTGGCTGGTCCTGGTGTTCGTGGGCGACCTGGGTTTGATTGGGGCCGCCCTGGCCCTGCGTCCGACCCCGCCCGTTCTGCTGGGGTTGCTGGTTATCAACCCGT
>JAYRVN010000215.1:0-2273 GCA_041918535.1 Chloroflexota bacterium | reverse complement strand
TGATGTCATAAGCTAATCTCCACCCAAGAACAACCGGCATTATAGCATAAAGCCTACAGCCAAGGGCAATCACCAGACCCCCGGCTGCCCATTCTCACCGACGCGGTTAGATTGGCTAAAAAGCGTCATTCTTGATATGATCCCGTTCGCAGCCGTGCCACAGAGCCAAGCCCGTGGTCTGCCTGGTTTTTAACGCCCCCGGTCTTCGCCTGCTGACGCCCCTGCCACATCCACCTAACCCTACAGCCACAGGAGCCTCTATGACCTCCCCACGACGTGAACGCATCATCATCGCCGGTGCGGCCGGGCGCGACTTCCACGATTTCAACACAGTTTTCCGTGATAACGACGAATATGAAGTTGTTGCTTTCACTGCCACCCAAATACCGAACATTGAGGGCCGACGTTACCCGGCCGCCCTGGCCGGGCGGTTATATCCCGACGGCATCAATATCTACCCCGAAACCCAACTGGCAGACCTGATTCATCAATTCCAGGCAGACCAGGTGATTTTTTCTTATTCCGATGTTTCCTATGAATATGTCATGCACCTCGGCTCGCTTGTCCTGGCCGCTGGCGCAGACTTTCGGTTGCTCACACCACGCCGTAGTATGCTCAAATCTATCCGGCCGGTGGTATCCATCGGGGCCGTGCGCACTGGTTCCGGCAAGAGCCAGACCTCGCGCAAAGTGGTGCGCCTCTTGCAAGAAATGGGTTATCAACGGGTGATCGCCGTGCGCCATCCCATGCCCTATGGCAATCTGGCAGCGCAAGCCGTCCAACGCTTTGCCAGTTATGCCGATATGGATCGCCATGATTGCACAATTGAGGAGCGCGAAGAGTACGAACCCTACATTGAGCGCGGCGCGGTAATCTACGCCGGCGTAGATTACGCCGCTATTTTGCGCGAGGCGGAGAAAGAGGCCGACGTGATTGTGTGGGATGGCGGCAATAATGATTTGCCATTCTTCCGTTCCGATTTTCACATTGTGGTGGCCGACCCGCATCGTCCCGGCCATGAACTGCGTTATCATCCGGGTGAAACCAATGTTCGTCTGGCGGCGGTGGTGGTGATCAATAAAATAGATACGGCCGATAATGAATCCATCATCACCGTGCAGCAAAACATTCGGCGGATCAATCCTTCAGCCATTATCATCCGGGCTGCTTCCCCCTTCTTTGTGGACGATCCGGCTGCCATTCGCGGCAAACGCGTGCTGGTGGTGGAAGATGGGCCTACCCTCACGCATGGCGAAATGGCCTATGGCGCAGGCGTGATGGCGGCCCGTTATTTTGATGCGGCCGAAATCGTTGACCCTCACCCCTATGCGGTCCGCTCTATCGCCGCCACCTATCGGAAATATCCCACGACCGGGGCCGTTTTGCCGGCGATGGGCTATGGCGGCGACCAGATGGCTGACTTGGAGGAAACGATCAACAACACGCCGGCAGACTTGGTGTTGGTAGCCACGCCGATTGATTTGGGACGACTGGTGAAAATTAATAAGCCAAGCCAGCGGGTGCGTTACGAGCTTCAGGAGATCGGCCAGCCCACTCTGGCTGACCTGTTAAAGGAGCGCTTCGCGCGACCCTAAGTCGGCTTGTGTCGGCGAGACTTGCCGGGTCAGGCCGGCCCGGCAAGTCTCACACACTGGTTTCAATCGGCCGATCGCTGCGACTCCACTCACTCTGCGACCCCACATACAGCTTGCCCTCCGGCAAACCGGCATGAACTTGCGCCGGGATATTCGCGCAGGCGATCACGCCCGACCCGCAGTAAAAAGTGGCCGCTTCGGCCGGCATCGAATCTAACAATGCCCCGAACTGCCGCCGTACTTGGTCCGGCGGCAACATAAAACCCGCAGCATTGAGGTTGCGCCCATAGGCAAAACTCACTGCGCCCGGAATATGGCCGGCTCTCGGGTCAAACCCCGCCTCTCCGCCGCGAAAGCGCGGCTCACCCCTGCCGTCTATCGGTTTGCGTTACCGGCGCAAAGGCGGGCGTGGGCTCTGCTTGGGAGCAGAAAAAACTCGAAGCCGAGAAAATACTTGAAGAGCTGCAGAATCCCCAGCGTCCGGCGCATGCTTTGTCAGGCGCGTTTGAGCTTGAAGACTCACTTGCTAAAGCGCAGTTACGACTATACCGACAATTGCTATGATGATACCAAGACCTTGAGTCTTAGTAACTTACCTTGCGCGTAAATTTTGAATGAGTTTGAAGCTGTCGTAAAGTTAAGGTCTGACAGCTTTACAAATGACACATCAACGCATAG
>JAYRVN010000214.1:0-23298 GCA_041918535.1 Chloroflexota bacterium | reverse complement strand
GCCAGGGAACCACCTTTACCGTTTCCCTGCCGCGCCTCAAGGCTCCCCTAGCCACCTGATCCGGTCTCTCAACCGTCGCCGCGTCTTCCAACCAACCGATGTCCATTTTTTGTCAATAAATTGTTGACATTTTTGCTCGCCTGTGTTAAGCTATAAACGCATTCAATCACACAACGCCGACATCGTTTGAGCCAACATGCCAACCACCGTAAACGGACGCACTCCCACCTATAATCTTAAAGCTGTCGTGCAGGAGACCGGCCTAAAACCGGACACACTCCGGGCCTGGGAACGGCGTTACGGTATTCCGACGCCGGAACGCACGGCCGGCGGCCACCGCCTGTATTCGCAACACGACATTGAAATGCTGAAATGGCTGGTAACGCGCCAGGATGAAGGCTTGAGCATCAGTCGCGCCGTGGACTTGTGGCAGGCGTTGATGGTTGAAGGCAAAGACCCGTTGCAAATCTATCAGGCGCCGGGGAGCGATTCGGCCGAAAATGCGCTATCCGTTGGCGACAGCCTCATTCAAATCCGGGATGCCTGGATTGACGCTTGCCTCAGCTTTAACGAACAAAAAGCCGACAGTGTCCTCGCTCAAGCGTTTGCCCTGTATCCCATTGAAACCGTTTGCCTGCAAATTCTGCAAAGGGGCCTGGCTGAAATCGGTTTGGGTTGGGCCTCCGGCAACGTCAGCGCCCAACAGGAACACTTCGCGTCAGCCCTCAGTATGCGGCGCATTGAAAACCTCATCGCTGCCACACCCAACCCCACCCGCCCTCAGCGGCTCCTCATCGGCTGCCCGCCGGAAGAAGAACACATCTTTGCCCCCCTGCTCATCACGCTCCTATTGCGTCGGCGCGGCTGGGACATTGTTTTCCTGGGCGCCAACATTCCTCTGGCTCGGTTGGAGGCCACTATCCGCGCCGCCCAACCCCAAATGGTCATCTTGACGGCGCAAACATTGCCTACAGCCGCCACACTCCTGAGCATGGCGTACATCCTGCAACAAGAAAATGTGTTGCTAGGCTTTGGCGGCGGCATCTTCAACCACAAACCCGCTCTGCGCGGGCGCATCCCCGGCTACTTCCTGGGCGAAAAACTGGGTCAGACGTCCCAATTTGTCGAGCAAATTCTCAACACACCCCGGCCATGTCGCCCTGTCGAACCGCCTGCGCCCGCCTATGAGCACGCCCTTCAACACTATCGGGAACAGCAAGCCCGCCTGGAAGCGTATGTCTGGGAGGAATTCCGTTCAACCCCCACCCCCATGCCTCCTACCGCTTTAGCTGCGGCCAATCGGAATTTTGGGCGCATAATCCTGGCTGCGCTGGAGCTAGGCGACATTACGCAAGCGGCGTCCGACTTCCACGAGGCCGCCAGGCTGCTGTCTATCCCACAACACGAGACCGCTTTCTTAAACGCCTATCACCGAGCCATGGTCAAAGCGCTGGACAAACGGGGCCAGCTCATTATTGACTGGCTCAGTCAACTGCTGAACACAATCCTCTAGGAACAAAGCCATGCGAGTCATTATTACCGGTGGAACAGGGCTGATCGGGCATGCCCTGGCCGACAATCTGCTTAAAGACAAACACGAAGTCATTATCCTCAGCCGCAACCCGGATAAACATCGGGGTCAAGCTTTGGCCGGCGCGCGCCTGGAGAAATGGGACGGTCGCAGCGCCGCCGGCTGGGGCAATCTGGTGGAAGGCGCTGCCATCGTTAACCTGGCAGGCGCTAACTTGGCCGAGGGGCGTTGGACAAAACAGCGGAAGGCGGAAATATTGTCAAGCCGTCTACAGGCGGCCCACGCGGTGGTTGAAGCCGTCCGTACCGCCACGAAGAAACCCGACGTCGTCATTCAGGCTTCGGCTATCGGCTACTACGGGCCGCGTCGAGACGAAGAAATCCGTGAAGATACCGGCCCGGGCCAAGGCTTCACCGCCGAGGTGTCCGTCCAGTGGGAAAAGAGCGTCGCGCCGATCCAAGAGGTGGGCGTGCGTGTGGCCGTCATCCGCACCGGCCTCGTGCTCAGTTTGGCCGGCGGCGCTTTGCCGCAATTGGTGCGCCAATTCAAGTTAATGGCCGGCGGGCCAATGGGTAGCGGCGAGCAATGGTACTCATGGATTCATATCGCAGACGAGGTGCGCGCTATCCGCTTTCTGCTGGAAAACCCATCGCATCAAGGGATATTTAACCTGACCGCGCCCGCGCCGCTGACGAATCGCGTGTTCACCAGCACCTTGGGCAACGTGATGAACCGACCCAGCCTGTTGCCGACGCCTGGCTTCGCCTTAAAACTGGCGCTGGGCGAGATGTCTGAAATCCTGCTGCAGGGCCAGCGCGTCCTACCCGCCCGCCTGATGCAGGCTGGTTTTCGCTTCCGCTTTTCCACATTGGAACACGCCTTGCGCGATTTGCTAGTCCCGAGCAACGTCGCAGCCGGCGTTTAGTCGGCCCGGTTGACCGCGCCTATTTGGGTTATCATGGCCGACAAATCTTCGCCAACTCTTTAGACGCACAAAGGACATAATCTCAATGAATCAAAACAAGTCGCACGCCAAAAGTTCGCCGACCGCCAGACCGACCGACATTGTCCGGGCAGGGCAAGCCACCATTCTGGCGATTTGTGATGAGATGGTGGACGCCGCGGCGCATTTCACGACGTTGATTTTGGCTCGCCAGGCGCAACCTGGGGCCGGCGGTATTACGCCTCGCATTCAGCGACAGGGCAATCATGTGTGGGTAGGCTTGCAAGAATGATGGGCGGGGAGGAATCGGCCGATTCCTTCTCCCCCAGCCCGCGCCCATGACTACTGCCATCTGGTGGCTACGCCGCGACCTGCGCCTCACCGACAACCAGGCCCTTCACGCCGCCCGCCGCGCCGACCATATTCTCCCCCTCTTCATCCTGGACCCCGCTTTACTCAGCGGCCCACGTTACAGCCCTGCCCGTCACGCCTTCCTGCTGGAAGGCTTGCGCCAACTTGACGCCGACCTGCGCGCGCGGGGCAGCTATCTCATCCTGCGACAAGGCCACCCCGCCTCTGAACTGGCCCGGCTGCGCACCGAAACCGGCGCTGAAATCATCTACGCGGAAGAGGACCACACCCCTTACGCGCGTCGCCGCGACCACGCCATCGCCCAAACACAACCCCTACACCTGACGCCGGGCCTGACCATCCACTATCCTGAACACATCCTCAAAAGCGACGGCAAGCCTTATGTGATTTTCACTCCCTACAGCCGCGCCTGGCAAGCCGCCCAGTTACCCCAGCGTCATCAGTTGCTCACGCCGCCTCCTCAACTGGACACACTAACCGGCCTTGCCACCCTGCCTATTCCCACCGCGCCCGCCCGCCCGGACAGCGTACCCTTCCCGGCCGGCGAAGCAGAAGCGCAGCGCCGTCTGGCCCATTTCAGCCACGCCGCCATTTACGGTTATCGAACGAACCGTGACCGGCTCGATCTGCCGGCCACCTCCACCCTTTCGCCTTACCTGCGCTTCGGCATGTTATCAGCCCGGCAAGCCTGTGTCGCTGCCCTGGAAGCCCGCGCCGCCGCTCCACCGAATAGCGACGCTGCCGCCGGGGCCCATACCTGGCTCAATGAACTGATTTGGCGCGAGTTCTATCAGCACATCCTCTATCACTTTCCGCACGTGCGAACCAGCAGTTTCAATCCTATATACGCTGCCGTGCCGTGGGAAAACGACCCAAGCGCCTGGGCCGCCTGGCGCGACGGACAAACAGGCTACCCCGTCATTGATGCAGCCATGCGCCAGTTGTCCGCCACAGGCTGGATGCCGAACCGCGCCCGCATGTTGGTGGCCGCCTTCCTGGTTAAAGATTTGTTCATTGATTGGCGGTGGGGCGAACGTTGGTTCATGTGCCAGTTGGTGGATGGCGACCTGGCCGCCAACAATGGCGGTTGGCAATGGAGCGCCGGCACAGGCGTGGACGCCGCGCCCTATTTCCGTATCTTTAACCCGGTGACTCAGGCGGGGAAATTTGATCCCAATGGCGATTACATCCGGGCCTGGGCGCCGGAACTGGCCCGCCTGCCACGGCCTTTCCTGTATGCCCCCTGGATCATGCCGGCCGCGCTACAACGCGAACTCGGCTGTGTCATCGGCCGTGACTATCCCGCCCCAATTGTAGACCATCAGTGGGCGCGGGAGCGGATATTGGCAGCTTATCGCGGGTTGTAATCGGCCGATTTTCCCCACCCGCTTTGAGCAAGGCCTAAGTCGTCGCCCCCGCCGCTACACAAGCGACATTGCCTTTGGCATCCTCCTTCCCCTGTACTATACTCATGGGCCATATTACCGATCCTGGACAGCTATCGCTATGGGGTTCCGAGAATTCATTCAAGCCGCCCGTGAACAGGATTATCTAGTCAGCCTTGATCAACCGGTCAGCGTCAAGTTTGAACTGGCTAACATGGCTCAGGCTTTCAAAAACAAGGTGGCGCTGTTCAACCACATCGTTGAACATCCCGGCTGGCGTGTATGCGCTAACGCTTGCGCCGATCGCCGCTACTTCAGCCTGGATTTAGGCGCGCCGATCCCTCAATTGCTGCACCGCCTGGCTGACGCTCTGGATCATCCCGTCCCTCCGCCCATGACAACTTCGGCTCCCTGCCAGGAGGTTGTGGTGGACAAACCCAATCTGTTCGACCTGCCCTTTCTCCTGCATCTACCGGAGGATGGCGGCTATTACTGCGCCAGCAATGTGGTCATCATCAAAGACCCGGACCTGGGGCGGAATATGTGTTATCACCGCCTGATGCGGCTGGATCACCGGCATGTGGCGGCCCGCATCGTCGAATTTCGCGGAACCTATACCGCCATGCGCAAAGTTGAAGGGGATTTGCCGGTCGCCATCTGTATTGGGGTATCGCTGGCTACCCACCTGGCAGCCTCCATGTCCCCTCCCCCCGGTGTGGACGAGCTTTCTATTGCGCAGGCGTTACAGCCAACCCCCCTGGTAAAATGTCTGACCAACGACCTGGAAGTGCCGGCCGACGCCGAGATCGTTCTGGAAGGGCGCATCACGCGGCAACGCGCTCGCGAAGGGCCCTTCATGGACTTGACCGAGACAATGGATTTTATTCGTCTCGAGCCGGTAATCGCCATTGATCTGATCACCCACCGACGCGATCCCATCTACCACGCCTTGCTGCCGGGTGGATTGGAACACAAGATGTTGATGGGCATGCCCAAAGAGCCGACCATTTTCGCCGAAGTGAGCAAGGTCGCGCGTTGCACCGGCGTTGTGATTACGCCGGGCGGCGCTTCCTGGTTACACGCCGTTGTGCAAATTGATAAGCAAGGGCCGGATGACGGACGCCAGGCCATCGAAGCGGCTTTTCGCGGCCACGGCTCGCTGAAACATGTCTGGGTGGTAGACACAGATATTGATATTTACGATCCGGCGCAGGTTGAATGGGCGCTGGCGACGCGGTTTCAAGCAGACAAAGACTTGATCGTTTACCCGAATCAGCCGGGCAGTTCCCTGGATCCTTCGGGCAATCATGTGCCGGGCCAAAAAAGCCGCACGGCCAAGATGGGCCTGGATTGCACCATTCCCTGGGGGGCTGACCGGACGAAGTTCCTGCGCGGCCAATATACGCCGGTAGATATCAAGCGCTATCTGTCATGAAGCCTACACTATCGGCGGCGCAACAGCACACCTGGGACAACTCTTATGTGGGCAGCCGGCCAACTGGTTGAAGAAAGCGGTAGAAACGTCTTGATTCAACAAGCACTTACCCTCATCAGCCTTTTATCGCTGGCGGCGCTGGTCTCAGTGGTAGTCTGGCGTATCCGTTTGCCTTACACGGTGGCGCTTGTGTTGGTGGGCTTAGGGCTGTCGTTTACTCGCGGCGTGGTAACGCTCAACGTGAGCAATGAGTTGATCCTGGTCTTATTAGTGCCGCCTCTGGTTTTTGAAGCCACTTCCCAACTCCAATGGCAACTCTTGCGACAGAATTGGCTACCTATTCTGCTAATAGCGGTGCTAGGAACGCTAATAGGCGCGTTGATCGTGGGCGGATTGGTGTCACGGGTGTTGGCTATACCGCTGACGGCGGCGCTGGCCTTCGGGGCGCTGATTTCGGCGACTGATCCGGTGGCGGTGGTTGCCTTTTTCCGTGGCCTGGGCGTAGATAAACGGCTGGGTATTCTGGTCGAAGGCGAGAGTTTGTTCAACGACGGCATCGCCATTGTCATTTTCAATCTAACCGTGGCCGCCGGGGTGGCGATTGAGCGGGGCAGTTACGCCGGCTTCATGCTGGGCGATTCGCTGCGCGAGTTCGCCGTTGTGGCGGGCGGCGGCTTGTTGCTAGGCGCAGCCCTGGGCGGGGTGGTTTCATATTTGATCCTTAAGAATGTTGACGATCCGCTGGCAGAGACGGCGGTAACGTTGGCGCTGGCTTATGGCGCGTTTCTATTGGCCGAGGAGTTTGGCCCGATCCTGGGGCTGGGACCAATACACTTGAGCGGTATCCTGTCGGTGGTGGCGGCGGGGCTGATGGTGGGCAATATCGGCCGATTCAACACCTCTCCCACCACCAAAGTCACGCTCGACAATTTCTGGGAATTCCTCAGCTACGTCGTCAACTCTTTTGTCTTCTTGATCATCGGCCTGGAGATTGATTTACCGGTCTTGGCCCAGAATGTCCCGCCCATCCTGGTGGCTGTCGGCGCCGTTTTAGTCAGCCGCGCCATCGTCATATATAGCCTCGCCTGGTTACATAGCCTTGTGCAACCCAAACTCCGCATCCCCCGCGCCTATCGTCACATCATGTTCTGGGGAGGCTTGCGCGGCGCCATCAGCCTGGCGCTGGCGCTCACCTTGCGCGAACATTTCCCGCCGGCGTTGGCTGAACAACTGAAGGTGATGACCTTCGGCGTCGTTTTGTTCACCCTGCTCGTTCAGGGTTTGAGCATCGAGCGCCTAATCCGGCGGCTAGGATTAACCCGGTTCGCCCCGGAAGCGGTGGAACAACAACGCCGCCAGGTCTTGGTCTACGTCAAACAGGCCGGACAACTTGAATTGGATCGGCTGCGAGCTCAAGGGCTCATCGCCCCGGAGATTTGGGAGGCGATGCGAACCGTGTATGATGAGGAGATTCTACACGCCAGAGCGGCGCTACGTGAATATATGGCTGACCACCTCGAGCTGGAGCAAGCCATGGTCTTGCAAGCGCGAGAAGACGCCTTGCGCGCCGAGCGTGTGGCTCTAATGGATGCCGTCCGCCGTCGCCTGATCTCGGACGAGGTCTATCAGGCGCTACTGCATGAGGTTGACCTGCATAGCGCCGCGTTGCAAGTGATTACGGCGGGTCAGAACCGCAACGAGGGGTAACGCCGGACGGTTTCGGTGTGAGAGAGGCGTGATGGGTCTCGTTGTTTGCGCGACGCGTGGCGGCAAAGGTAGCCAGGTAGCCCAACAGGCTGCCATCAACCGCGCCAGGGAAAACGGCGACCGGCTGCTCTTCCTCTATGTGGTGCAAGTGGATGAACCGGACGGCTTCGATGTGTCGTTGCGCCCGGCGCTGCGGGAAGAACTGGCCCGATTAGGCCAGACCCTGCTCAGACTGGCTAAACAACGCAGCCGTTTGGCCGGCGTTTTCGCCGACACGTTGATCCTGGAAGGGGACGCGCGCGAGGCGATCTTAGCGCAACTACGCCGGCAATCGGCCGAATGTCTTTACTTGGGCGCGCCGGCGCGATCTGCCCGGCAGACCGAACCAACTAGCATTGAACTTCTCGCCCAACAAATCCAGGCCGAAACGGCCGTGCGAGTTGAAGTCGTCTATCCTCCAAGCGAGGTATAATTCCGGTCAAAACGTGGCCGACCCACAGCGCACATGACCGACTTCAAGCAAGATACCCACTGCTCCTATTGCGGCCGACCTTTTGAGGAGACCGCTGCCTGGCCGCGCCGGTGCGCCGGTTGTGACAACATCAGCTTCAAAAACCCGCTGCCGGTGGCTATCGTCTTGTTGCCGGTGGGCAACGGCATTCTAGTGGTGCGGCGGGGGACGGAACCGCGCAGGGGGCTGTTGGCGCTACCAGGCGGTTATGTGGAACTGAACGAGACCTGGCAAGAGGCGGCAGCCCGCGAGCTGCTGGAAGAGGCAGATATCGCCATCAATCCCTATTCCCTGAGGCTCTTCGATGTGCGCAGCGGGGCGAATGTGATCTTAATCTTTGGCCTCGCGCCGGGCATGGATTCGGCCGAATTGCCCCCCTTCACGCCCACCGAAGAAATCATTGACCGCGTTATCATTAACCGGCCTGTGGAAATGGCTTTCCCACTTCACACCGAGGCCCTTGTGAGATTCTTCAACCGTCCGTGACAAACCGGGAGTTCCCCATGTCTCACCACCTGGCTCAGTACGCCGCCGAGACGATGCTGACGGCCTTCATCAGTTATCAAGAACAGTTTGAGGCCAGCACCCGCCGCAGCCAATGGCTGTTTGAACAGCGGGATTGGTCTGAAATGCAGCACAACGCCGTCGCTCGCCTGAATCTGTATAAACAGGCGGTGGACGGCGCAACCAGTGACATTCGTGTCTTGCTCGGCCCCCACATCGAAGACAAGCAAGTCTGGGCCAGAATGAAAACACAATATTCGCCTAAAATCAGCCGGCGCAACGATCGTGAACTGGGCGAGACCTTTTTTAATTCGATCACGCGGCGCATTTTTTCCACCGTCGGGGTTGACCCACGGATCGAATTTGTCCTATCCGAGTTCCAGCCGCTATCTATTCCCTTGCACTACCTGGATCAGACGCCGCCCATCTGCCGGGCATATCGGCCGAATCGCGTCACCACCACCGCCGACCTCATCGCCGCCTGCCTGCGGGATTGCGCCTTTCAGGCCCCGTTTGAAACCCTGGCAGAGGATGCCGCTCAGGTAGCCGCCCGCATTCACCAAAACATCACCCAGATCGAACGTATTGACATCCTCAAACCCATTTTCTATCGCAACAAGGCCGCCTATATCATCGGCCGCATTGTCCATAGCCACGGCATCGCGCCGCTAATTCTGGCTTTGCTCAACGAATCAGACGGCATCTTTGTTGACAGCGTGTTGCTCACCGAGAACGACGCCAGCATCATCTTCAGCTTCACCCGTTCCTATTTCCATGTTGACACGCCGCACCCGGCAGACTTGATCATGTTTCTTAAATCGATCATGCCGCGCAAACGCTTGGCCGAGCTATACATTTCCATCGGGCACAACAAACACGGCAAGACATTGCTCTATCGCGACCTGATTGAGCATCTGGCTCATTCCGACGACCAGTTCGAGATCGCGCCCGGCGAACGCGGCATGGTAATGCTGGTCTTTACCTTACCTTCGTATGATATGGTCTTCAAGATCATCAAGGACAAGTTCGATTACCCGAAGACCACCACGCGCCGGCAGGTGATGGCGTGTTATGACCTGGTCTTCAAACATGACCGCGCCGGCAGGTTAGTGGACGCGCAGGAGTTTGAGCATTTGGAGTTCGAGCGCGCGCGCTTTTCCGACGCTCTCTTGCAAGAATTCGCCCGGAAAGCCGGCCACACCGTCCAGGTGACAGCGGATAAGGTGGCTATAGCCCATTTGTATATGGAACGACGTCTGACGCCGCTGAACCTGTATTTGGGCGAGGCGCACCCGGAGGGGGCGTTGGCGGCGGCGCTGGATTACGGACAGGCCATCAAAGACCTGGCGGCCACCAACATTTTCCCCGGCGATCTATTCTTGAAAAACTTTGGGGTCACGCGTCACGGACGGGTGATTTTCTATGATTATGACGAGTTACAGTTATTGACGGAATGTCGTTTTCGGCGGATGCCGCCGCCGCGCCAGGATGCCGACGAATTATCGGCCGAACCCTGGTTCTCCGTGCAAGAGAATGACATCTTCCCGGAACAATTTCCCGCCTTCCTCGGCTTACGCCCCGACTTGAAGGCCGCCTTCCTGCAACGCCACGCCGACCTTTTCGACACTCGCTTCTGGCATGACATGCAGGCGAAACACCACAGCGGCGCGATCCTCAATATCTATCCATACCGGCAACATCTACGCCTGGCGCAGCGGCCGCAAACCGCCCATTCTCCCCTACCTTAACGACTGCCTAATGCCACCTATTCCCCTTACTCCCGACCAACAAGCGTTACTGCGCGGCGAAAAGGGCGTAGCGCGCCAAATGGCGATGCGCCTGGTGCTGGATATAGCGGCGGCGGCCGGCGCAAGCGCGTTGCTGCCCATTCAAAGCGCGCATCTTTCCGGCGTCTCTCCGCTGACCGGCGGCCTGGGGCTGCGCCTTTTTCTAGCCAAGCTGGCGGCTGACCCGCAAGCGCGGGTGGTCGTGCCCACCACGCTTAATTCGGCCGGATGTGATGAGGGCCAGTTTGATTTGATGCACATTGTTGCGCCTGACTTCCTGGCGCAGAATCATGAGATTGTCGCGCTCTACACCCAACTGGGGGTGCAACCGCTGCAATCGTGCATCCCGTATGAGTGGGACGGCGTGGTGACCGAGGGCGTGGGCGCGTGGGCTGAATCGAACGCGATTTGTTTCGGCAATTCCTATTGCGGTTTGCAAACCAATCGGGAATCGGGTTTGTCGGCGCTGGCCTGCGCCCTGACCGGCTACACGCCGAAATACGGGCTGCTAGTGGAGGGAGCGGATCGGCCGAATCTACAGGTCATTGTCACTGCCGCGCTGGACGACCCCACCGATTTCTCCGTCCTGGGCGATTGGATCGGTAGCCAACGCGGGCCCGGCTGGCGGATGCCGCTCGGCCCAATGCCGCTGCTCCGCGGCTTGCCGGCCGACCTCAGCCACGAACAGCGCAAAGCGCTGACGGCCGCCGCCGCCAATTACGGTTGCCCCAAACTGTACCTGGATGGAGAGCCGAACCTGCCAGCGCCGGCGTTTCAAGCGACGCTGCACTTCACCCCGGCGACGCTGGCGCAGCGCTATGCGGCGCTGGCCCCAGCCGGCCCGCCCTCCTTAATCGTGCTGGGCTGCCCGCAAGCCTCCGTCGGCGAGTTGCGGGCCATTGCCGCGCTTTTGCAAGGTCGGCGCGTGTTGCGTTCGCCGGATCAGGCCACACCCTGGCTGTGGGTGTTCACCTCCCGCCACAACCGGGCTATCGCCGAACATACCGGCCTGGCGCAGGTCATCACCGGCGCGGGCGCGTTGTTGCTGGCGGACACCTGCCCGGAAGTTGTGCCATATGACCCGGCCTGGGTGCGGCGCGTCCTGACCAATTCCATGAAGGCGGAACATTATATCAAGTCCGGCCTGAATGGATTGCCCACCTCGGTGATGCGGCTGGCGGATTGCGTGGCGGTGGCGGTCGGCGAGCGGGTGGTCACGGAATCGGCCGAATCCATCCCCACGCCGCCTCCGCCAAGCCCAAGCCCGCCCGCCGCCATACACCCAACTTCAGCCAACAACCAGGCCCCTTTCACGGCCGATGGTCAAGGGTTGCCGTCGCAAGGGGATTTTACCCTCAGCGGCGAGGCCTTCGTCACGGCAACGCCCATCACCTTTCTGGGGTATGTCAACCGGGAAACCGGCGTGATTGAAGAAGCGGGACACCCGGCGCACGGGCAAAGCCTGGCCGGCAAGATCGCCATTTTCCCCAAAGGCAGCGGTTCCACCGTGGCCCCTTATGTGTTGCTAGAGCTATTCTATCGGGGGCGCGCGCCGCTGGCGATTGTCAATACGGATATTGACCAGCAAAGCGCGCCGGCCTGCTCGTTGGAGGGTATCCCGTATGCCTATGGCTTTACGGCGGACCTGTTCGGTCACATCAACTCCGGCGACAGGGTGGAATTGACGCGGCGGGGCGAGCAGGTGACGCTGCGGGTGGTAGCGCGGGCGGGTTGAGAAGAGAGAGGGCGTTTCGGCCGAATCCCGTATCAGCCGGCAACGGGTGGTAGTTGAGCCGCCGGACGCAAACGCACCGCCGGGTCGCCCAGGATAATCGTGCTGCGCGCATCATTGTGCGCCGTCCACAAGCCGCCGATCCGCGCCTTCTCGACCAATGGCGGCTCCAGACCCAATTTGACCAGCAGTTTGTAAGGTTGCAACATCTCGGTTAAGGCGGCCGCCGTCTCGGCATAACGCTCATTAAATCCTTCCAGCGCAAAGCCTACGGGCAGGCCGGCCAGCAGCTTGCGCAACGCCTCTTGGAAAACCTGCAACTGACGACCGGCGCCGGGCCATAAATAAGCATAGGGCCAGGCGCGTTCGACATGCCCGATGACGGCGAGCGCCCCCCCCTGCGGATGGCCGAGCAAGCGCTGCGGCAGGTGGGCCACAAAGGGGTGGGGGGCCAGGCGGACTGGCATATTATCCTGCAAATGCTCAAAATCGTTCTCAGCCGGCGTGCCGGCGCTGAAACAGGCAAAATGGAAGGCGATCAGGCCGTTCAGGCAGGCGTCGGCAGGCAGATCGTCGGCGGCGAAATACCAGTCGGGCGCGAGCGGCTGAGGCGGATCGGGGCCGGGCCATTCCCCGCACAACAACGCCCCTTGATGGGAGAGTTGTAAGGGATCGCCGTCGGGAAAGCGCACCCCGTGGCTGGCGGTGAAGAGGAAGCCGGGGGTAGCATCGCCGCCCAGGAGTTGGGTCAGGCGGGGCTTGAGGGCGTCCGCGGGCAGGGTTAGCTCCACTTGCCAGTCTGGATACGCTTGCAAAGCTGTCGCCAGTGGGGTGACCAGATGGGTGTGGCTGAGTTGGGTGGCCTGGTCGTTGGGGTTGGCAACGCTGAAGAAGACGGCGCGGCGGGGATGGGAGAAGGCGGGGGCGGTTTCGGCCGAAATCACCCCCCGCGCATACGCCGCATATTCGTCTAACGTGTCAAAATGCAGCCGCCCCACCGCATACTGCACATCAAGCTGATATTGAAAGGCAAAAGGAATCGCCTCCGGGCTGCCCACCAGCAACAGATAATAAGGCATCGCCGCCGGCCGCACCGACCCGGTAACATCCACCTGATGGCGCGCCAGAAAAGCCAGTTTCGATTCACCCGCCTGATACCCTTCATCGCCGACATACTCGCGGTAGAGGTCGCCGGCCGCCTGACGCCGATGCACCAATAACGGCCCCAGCGCCTCACGGATCGCCGCCGCCTGTGGGTCAGCCTGCGCGAAGATTACCCCCCAACCCGTCTGGGCCAGGTCGCCCACATCCAGGCCATATTCCACCCGCAACTGCGGCTCTGCGTTCACCTGATGGCGGCGCAACAGGTCTTTCAAGGCTGCTCCATCGGCTCGCTCTTCGGCCGCCAGAGCCCAGTCGGCCAATTGCTCAACCGTCGCCTGCGTGATGTATGCGCCGGTTACGGCGTCAATGCCGTTGAAAACCACTTCAGCCATCCATCACCTCCATTACACCGGTCATTATTGATTGACACAGGCGCCACCCGCGCCTAATATCCAGTTGCCGTAAATGACATAGGTGGCCTGCTGTGTCGTGGCGACTTCGACATCGAAAGTGATTTCCGTCCGGCTGCTGCCCTCCAGCCATGGCGTCGTCGGCGTGTTGGCCGAAGCTGCGCCCGTCTGATTGCCTGTGCCGATCTTGCGCAAAACCAGCGTCAGCACCCCATTATTGCCGATGTTGCTTAATGCTGCCTGCGCGTAAGCGTAGGTGGTGCAGTGCGCCACAAAATAGTTAGGCGCGCCCGCCACAACCTCCGGGTCTACCACATAGTAGACGATTCCGCCACTTTTCTGTATATCCTCCGCCAGTTGACCGGCAGGCACAATCGCCACCGACACCGCGCCTGGGTTAGCTTCCAGGATTTCCTCGACCGGGCGGGTGTCGACGGACACTGCGCCCAGAAACAGGCCCGATTCATCCAACAGTTGGTTGGCGTAGGTCAACGCATCGGCCGCGATGATGTCCAGCAGGGCCGGGTCAACATTGTCTAACGCGCCGGCAGCCAGGGCATTTGTCAATCTGAGGGCGGTGGCAGTAGCGACGGCAGCCGGGGATTGACCATGCCCCTCAATAATGGCGCGAGGGGTTTCCGCGCGATGACTCAAATCTTCCGGGGGTATCCCCGTTTGGGCGGCGGTTTCCGCCAGCGCAAGGGTGATGATGGGATAGCGGCTTGGCGCGATGCTTTTCGCCAGTTGATCGGCGTCGGGCAGCGCATCCAACACGGCTTCAGCGCACAGTTGCAGTTGGGCGGTGTAGGCGGCCAGCGTATCGGCCGAACCCGAACGCACCTGAATTCGCCAATCTTGCTCCCACCTGTTGGTATAGGGCGCCACACGCAGAAAAAGCTTGGCGTTGTCGGGATCAGCGTCAATTGCCGCGAACGTCAAAAGGTCCAGCTCCGGCTCCACGCCGCAGAGCTCTGGCGGCGACAAGAGTTCCGGATGCGGCGGCTCGCCCAAACTACCCGCCACCGGTGTTGGAGTAGGTGTGGGTGTAGATGTGAGGGTGGGTGTGGGCGTGGGCGCACCCGGCCAAAGCCAACCACAGGCCGTCGTCAGCAGCATCAGGGCCACCAGACTGAAGCCAACACAGGCCGCCCACCAGCAGCGGGCTGGGCGTGAAACAAATAATGGGCGCATGATTTTCCTCCCTTAATGTCCGACACACTGCAGCGCGTCAGGGTGCAACCCAAACACAACGGAACCCAACTTCCGGCGTCGGCGGGGCTGGCGCATAAAATGACGCATAGGTGATGGTGGGAAGCCCGAACTCAAGCGTATCACGATAGGAACCGCCTCTGACCGCCAGCCAACCTCGCCCATCCCAGACTGCCGGACAATAAGCCTCCGCCGCGCATTCAACCGGCGTGGCGGTCCATTCGGCCACGTTGCCGATGAGATGCATGATGCCTTCCGGCGTAGCCCCTTCGGCAAAGCGCGAACTGTCCACCTCAACCGGATTCTCACGCGCTTGATAAATAGACATGTTGACGGTGCGCGTGCTAGGGGCGGGCCGATCGCCCCAGGGCCATAAGCGCCCCTCCAGGCCACGGGCAGCGCGCTCCCACTGGGTTTCGGTCGGCAACTGCCCGCCAAGCCCGGCGCAGAAAGCGGCGGCCTGTTGGGCCGACACATTAACCACCGGCTGCCTATCCGCCCTGGCCGCCACGATCAACGGCGTGCACAATCGAGCCTTAACGCACATGGCGTACTCGGCGTTGGACACTTCATAGCGCTGGATGGCAAAAGCGGGCAGTTCAATCTGACGACGGGGATAGGCCCGATCAGCCGGGTCGGTATCCATGCCTAGCCAGGCCGCGCCGGCCGGCAAGCTGACGGGGGGGTTGAGTCGCAACGCCTGGCGTTTGAAGCAGGCATTGACCAACGGGCGATAGGCGACGGCTGCCAGGATCAGGCTCACCAGGACAATACTCAGCGTCAGCGCCAATTGTCTCAAGCGGCGCGCGCGCCGCCCGGCGGCCACTTCGGCGGCCTGGCCGGCTTCCAGAAAGGCTTGCTCCAGGGGGGTGAATTGCAACAGCGATGTGGGTAAGCAAGCTAACGCTTCAACCAAGCGGCTGCCCCGGTAGAGCAGACTGCTATCGCGACCGCGGGCATCCCAGTTGAGGGCTTCGTCGGCAGTATGCTGGTGAATGATCAGGCAGTGGCGGTTTTGATTTAACCATTGTTGCAACGTGGGCCATTGGCGGATGATGGCCTCGTGGGACAATTGGATGGATTCGGCCGAAACCGTCACCAATCTCGCCTGGGCCAAACGCTCCAATACCGGCCCGACCTGCGCCGCATCCGCTAACTCCAAATGAGTGAGGCGGCGGCGCGTTTCCAGAGCCATCTCTTCCACCGCCGTCAGGCGCAAGAACAGGTCACGGGCGATGTCGCGTTGGGCGGGAGGCAAACTGGTGTAGATGGATTCGGCCGATTGCGCAATGGCCTGCGCCACCCCGCCGGCCTCGTGATAACCGGATAACGTCAGGACACGCCCCCGCCGCCTTTCCCATGTCTCGCGCAAAGCGTGGGACAGCAACGGCAATACCCCCGGCTGCCCGCGCACGGCCTCCAAAATGGTCTCCGTCAAGCCTTCGACAAAGCGCCAGTCGCCGCGTCGCGCCGGTTCCAACATCACTTGCAACAATTGCGGCTCGCTAAGCGCGCCAACGTAGACTTGATGTTGCAGGGCCCCACGCAGATCAGGCAAATCGGCCATGTGCGGCAGATAATCATCCCGCAAGACCACCAGGACAGTCACCCGGCCGGCGTCGGCCAGCGCCAGCAAGGCGCGAGCAAAGGCGCGCCGCTCGTCGGGGTCTGCGCAGAGGGTGAAGAGTTCTTCCGCCTGGTCAACCGCCAGAAGGGAAGGTTCCGACGCCGACTGCCAGCCGCTCAAGAACGCCTCCGCCTCTGTTTCCGGCCCGGTCGTGATCCAGCCGGCGCGGCTCAAAGCCTGGGCTAACGCTCGCAACGGGTGACCGTTGGGAGTTAAGACGACATGGCGCCAACCCCTTTGCCGGAGGGTGGGGATGATGCCGGCGCGCAGCAGCGACGACTTACCGCTGCCGGATGGCCCCAGCAAGCCGAGAAAAGGCGCGCTCTGCAATCGGCGGGCCACTTCCAATGTCAACGTCTCTCGGCCAAAGAAGCGATCCGCTTCGGCCTCGGTGAAGGCCGCCAGACCGAGATAGGGTGGTTCGCCGGGAGCGGGCGGCAATTGCTCCAGGGCTTCGTCCGGCGCGGCTAGAATATCCGGCTCGACAAAGAGACGGCCGTCGTCAGGGCGCATCAGCAATACCGGCACGCTCCAATCCCAGGTATCTTGGGAATAGGCGCGGGCCTCGTTCATGGCGCGGTCAATGATGCCGTGCTGCGTCAGTTGACGATAGAACTGTTCAGTGAAAAGGCGCGCCGTGCTCATGCTGACGGCGGCGGCCATGCTCACCACCGCTTCGACGCGCCCGCGCTCAACAAGCGCGGGACCAAGGGGCGTGAAGCTGGTGTCGCTCGCTGCCTGGCGCGCCGTCTCGCACGCCATCAGGACAGCTAGGGCGGGGGGGGTATCCAGGAGTTGGAAGATTTCGACCATTTTATCGGCCGAAACCGGGTCCGCTTGCCCCCGCTCGTCTTCCAAATACACGTAGGTTTGATCCTCTACCAACGCGCCATGACACAGAAAATGCACGATGTGATAACCTCGCGCCAATTCCGCCCGCAGGCGTTGGCGCGTGGGCGGCGCGTCTGTGCCGGAGGCCAGGAGGGTGGTGGCGAAACAACCGGGCGCAGCCAGGGCCGACAACAGCGCCTGACGGTCGGCCAAGGGAATAGGCGGCAGGGCATAGCCGCCCAGGCTGCCCGGGGAGGCCACAACCGCCAAAACGCGCAGATGGCGCTGGGTATATGGCCGGTATGGCGCCAGCCGCGCCACGCTAAGATAGCGTGAGAAGGGGGTGGCGGGTGTGCCGGCCAGGGGTTGCCAGCCTGACGACGCGGGATGATAGAGTCGTTCCCACCAGATAGCGTGCAATTCCGGCGCAGCCTGGGGCGCGGGCAAGCGCAAACGCACCCGCACCGACTCGCCCAAGCGATCGGCCGAACCGCGTATCTGCGCATAAGCCGAGGCAAGCCCCTCCGCGCCAAACAGTTGCTCGCCCAACCGCCGACCATACGCCGCCGGATCAGCCGCCAGAGCCAACAATCCGGTCACATCCAGCGCACAGCGCCCGGTCGCCTCAAACAGGTCATAGCGCATTTCCACCGGATAGCCGTCACCGGCGCGGGGGAAGAACCGAATTTCTAAGGGATGAAAGAACGAGTCATCAGACATATCTGCTGCCCTGCGAACACAACCAGCCTTAGCGGCGTCAAGGATGCACCTATTTTCAGTATAAACCGGGCCACCATCGGATGTAGTAGCCTCCGGCGCAGTGAAAATGTCAATTGGTTTACAACGCCGCCCAGTTCAGCTTATTGGGCCGACCGGCTCCCCCTCCAGGCGCAGCGCCGCCGCGCCGCGAATAACGCCCTGCTTGAGGCGTTGCAAGACCAGATTGGCCTGGCTCAAGGGAAAACTTTCTACCTCGGTGTGCACGGGGATGGCAGCTGCCAGCGCCAAAAACTCTTCGGCATCGCGGCGCGTGGCATTGGCGACGCTGCGTAAGACGCGCTCGCCATACAGCCAGCTATAGGGCATTTCCGGGATGGGGCTGGTGTGGATGGCATTCACAGCCAGCACACCGGCCGGGCGCAACTGTTGCAGGGCCAAAGGAATTAACGAACCGGCCGGGGCAAACAAGATGGCGGCATCGAGTTCGGCCGAAATTTTAGCCTCGGCGCCGCCCACCCAGACCGCGCCCAAAGCCTCTGCCAACTGCCGATGCGCCGCCCCTCGCGTGAAAACATACACCTGGCAACCCCAGAACCGCGCCACCTGAATCGCCAAATGCGCACTGGCGCCAAACCCATAGAGCCCCAACCGACCGCCCGGCTCAATGCCGCTCAGACGCAAAGCGCGATAGCCCACAATGCCGGCGCAGAGCAACGGCGCTGCAGCCACATCGCCAAACTGCTCTGGCAAGGCATAAGCGAAGCGTTCGTCCACCACCACATACTCGGCATAGCCGCCATCGGCATGCAGGCCGGTGAAACGCGCCGCCGCGCATAGATTCTCCCGGCCGCGCTCGCAAAAGTCGCAACTGCCGCAAGCCCAGTTGAGCCAGGCCACACCCACCCGCTGCCCCAGCGCATAACGCTCGGCCCCCGCGCCACGCGCCTCAACCACGCCCACAATCTGATGCCCAGGGATGATAGGCAGGCGAGGCAAGCTGAGGTCGCCCTCAACGGTATGCAGGTCGGTATGACACACCCCGCAGACACGCACGCGCACGCGCACTTGCCCCGGCCCGGGCGCGGGCGCATCCCGCTCGACCCAACGCAGCGGGTTATGGGTCGCCGGTTGGGGCACAGCCAGTTCCATTGCTTTCATCATTCACCTCGCGGTAAAGATCGTTGAAATCGGCCGCGCTGGTTACAATTGGCATCAGACAGGCAACAATCATGTCACAGGTGGCCTTTTTTCGGTTTTACGCCCATCTCAACCTCTTTCTCCCCTTGTCGCGGCGACAAGTGACGTTGGCCTATGGTATCAAACCGCCCGTTTCCGTCAAACATGTGATCGAGTCGCTAGGCGTGCCGCATACGGAAGTGGCGGTTATTCTAGTCAACGAGGTCGGCCAAACTTTTGACTATTTGTTGCAGCCGCAGGATCGGGTGGCTGTGTTTCCGGCGTTTCAAACGTTGACGGGCGCGGTCGGACCGCCGTTGCGCCCGCCCTGGCCGGAGCCGCCCATTTTCCTGGCCGATAATCATCTGGGGCGTCTGGCGCGCTTTTTACGCCTATTGGGATTCGACACCTGGTATTATCCGGCCTGGGATGATGCGCAACTGGCGCAGGCGGCGGGCGCACAAGCGCGCATTTTGCTCACACGTGACCGCAATTTGCTGAAGCGCAAAGAGGTGATCTTTGGCTACTGCTTGCACGCGCTGGAGCCGTTGGAGCAGTTACAGGCTGTGGTGCGGCGCTTTGGTCTGCCGGCAGAGATACAACCGTGGCAGCGTTGCCTGCGCTGCAACGGCCGCTTGTTGCCGGCGGCCAAAGAGACGGTGCTGGCGCAACTGGAACCGAAAACGCGATTGTTTTTCGACGAGTTTCGCCAGTGCGCGGCGTGTGGGCAGGTTTATTGGCAGGGGGCGCACATGGAGCGATTGGCGGGCGTCGTGGCGCTGGCTCAAGCGGCGGCGTGAACAGCGGCGTTTAACCGCTCTACAGGCAGGTTTTAAGGCTAAGTCGCCAGGGCAGGCAGAGACGTCAGGGGCTATCGGCTCACCTGGTCGGTGCGGCGCGTGGGCTATCAAGCGGATAGCAAACATCGCGCAACAAGGCCAACGGGCCATGGGCGCGGAGAACAGCCATTTGGTCGGCGTCGCGCACGAAGAGGGAGCCGGCAAAACCCAGCGAATTGACGGAAATCGCCTGATAGGCGTCAAGCGCGCGCGGCACAAGCAACATCCATTCTCGCGTCGCTAACAGGTTGTAGGGGCCGGTCTGCCAGGGATCGCCGAGGGGGTCGCCGGTCAGGCCGACGGCGCGTAACATGGCCCAATAGCGGGCCAGGATGGCTTCGGCGGCGCGCGTCGGGTCGTCGCGTGGGAGATCGAGGCGCGTGAAGGCGTGGCGAAAGGGGAAGGCCGCCAGGCGCGTGATAGGGGAAGAGGATTCGGCCGATTCCAACCACGGCGTAATTGGCAATGGCAACCCCTCCGGCGCTAACGGGAGCCTGATCAACTGCAAATGACGATGTCTCTGGCTTGAACCCGCTTCGCGCCCGGCATTGTAGAGCGCCAACCCATCCAACGCTCCCAGGCAAGCCCACATCGCCTCAAAATCGCGCGCTGTCAGCCAGGTGTCTTGGTCCTCGTACGCCCGAGTGACAATCAGGAGATGTAAATCCAACACATTGTATTTGTTAAACAGACACAAATGCGTCTCCGACACATCAGCCACAAACAACGCTTCTTCATAAGGCAAAAAGGGATCGGCCGGTTTGTCGCTTGGCGCCGCCGGCGAGCGGCTCGACGCTCCCGTTTTACGCTGGTAGGCCGCGGAAAAGTAGCGCACGACAAAACGGACGCCGGCTTGCTCAATGAAAGTGTAGTCGGTAGCGATGGGCTGCAACGCCCCCTGACGCAATGCCTCTGCCGCCTGGGCCGCCACGCTTTCCCAGGTCACATCAGCTGCCAGACGCGCGCCCGGTCGATCTCCCACCGATTTTATGGCCATAGATTCCCCGGTTGGCTGCAATCATTTGAGCGCTGCCAACCTTAGCCTAAGCATACCGCACCCGGCTTGTCATGGGCAGTGGCATAAAGCATAAGAAAGGGATGATCTTTGTCAAGATTATGCCGGCGAGGCGCGTTTGGAGTATTTTTCGGTCGAAATCCATTGCCTTTGTCCCCCGATAGCGTCACAATAGAGCGGTCTACTGATCTGAATGGAGCACGCCATGAAGCCGATCTTTGAAGGCAGTTTACTCTGGGAACCCTCTGAGAGTGTCAAAGCCAACGCCAACCTGACCCATTACATGCAGTGGCTGCGCCGGACTCACGGCTTGGTGTTTCAAACCTATGCGGAACTCCGGCAATGGTCGGTGACGGAATCGGCCGATTTCTGGCAGAGCATCTGGGACTACGGCGGCGTCATTGCCTCACACCCCCCCACTGCCATCTTGGCCGATAGTCGGATGCCGGGCGCACAATGGTTTGTCGGCGCCAGGCTCAATTACGCCGAAAACTTTTTCGCCCGCCCGCATCCCGCCGACCAGCCAGCCATTCTATACAAAGCTGAAGATGAGCCGGCGCGCGCGCTTGGCTGGGACGCGTTATATGCCCAAACTGCCGCTTTGGCCGCCGCCTTGCAAAAAATGGGCGTGCAACCCGGCGATCGGGTGGCCGCCTATCTGCCCAACATCCCCGAAGCGATTGTGGCGCTACTGGCGGTTGCCGCCCTGGGAGCCGTTTGGTCGAGTTGCTCACCCGATTTCGGCAGTCGCAGTGTGCTTGACCGCTTTCAACAAATCGAGCCCAAAATCCTGATTAGCGTGGACGGCTACGTCTACAACGGCAAGCCGTTTGACCGGTTGGAGGTGGTGGCGGAGCTACAGGCCGGCTTGCCCACACTGCAACACACCATCGTCGTGCCGCTGCTTCACCCCAACGGCGATCTATCCGCCCTGCGCGCGACGCGCGCCTGGGCGGATGTGGCGGCGGAGACGCCGCCGGAGACGGCGTTGCCTTTCTTTCAGGCGCCGTTTGATCATCCGTTATGGGTGCTGTATTCATCGGGCACGACCGGGCTGCCCAAACCGATTGTGCAAGGGCATGGCGGTATTCTGTTGGAACATCTGAAAGAGTTGATTCTGCACCTCGATCTCAAACCGGGCGACCGCTTTTTCTGGTACACCAGCACCGGCTGGATGATGTGGAATTTCCTGGTGGGGGGCTTGCTGACCGGCAGCACGATTGTGCTTTATGACGGCAGCCCCGGCTATCCTTCGCTGAATGCGTTGTGGCAATTATCGGCCGAAACCGGCATCACTTACTTCGGCGCTTCCGCCGCCTTTATCCACGCCTGTCTCAAAGCCGACATCCGGCCCGCTCATGATTATGACCTCAGCCGCATCCGCGCTGTCGGCTCAACCGGTTCTCCCCTATCGGCGGCTGGTTTCCAATGGGTTTACACCTACGTCAACTCCGACCTGTCCCTGGAATCAGTCAGCGGCGGCACCGATCTCTGCACCGCCTTCGTCGGCGGCTGTCGGCTTCTGCCCATCTACGCCGGCGAAATCCAGGGGGCAGCCCTGGGCGCCAACGTCCAGGCTTTCAACCTGGATGGTGAGCCGGTCGTCGGTGAGGTGGGTGAACTCGTCATCACCTACCCGATGCCCTCCATGCCCCTCTACTTCTGGAACGATCCGGATAACCAACGCTATCTGGGCAGTTACTTTGAAATGTACCCCGGCGTCTGGCGACATGGGGATTGGATCAAGTTCAACGCGCGCGGCGGTTGCGTCATCTACGGGCGCTCCGACTCCACCATCAACCGCCAGGGCATTCGCATGGGAACCAGCGAGCTCTACCAGGCGGTGGAAGCCATCCCCGAAATCCTGGACAGCCTGGTGATTGATCTAGAACTACTGGGGCGCGAATCGTACTTGCCTCTGTTTGTGGTTTTACGCCAGGGCGTCATTTTGGATGCGGCGCTCAAGGCGCGGATTAAACACAAAATCCGGCAAGACCTGTCGCCGCGGCATGTGCCGGACGACATCATCGCCATTCCCCAAGTGCCTTACACATTGAGCGGCAAGAAAATGGAAGTGCCCATTCGACGCATTCTGCTCGGTCAGGCGGTGGAAAAGGCGGCTAACCCAGGCGCGATGCGCAATCCGGAAGCGTTGCCTTACTTTGTGGCGTTGGCGCAACAGTTGCAGACAGAGCCGACCGTTCCCGATCCCCCTGCTTGAGGGAAGCGCCGGCCGCCGGTAGGCATCAGGGGCGTTTGGATTGCCGGACGATGGCCCAGGCGAAGCGGGGCAGGGCCAACATGCGCCGCCAGCGCCAGGGTTCGCGCCAGAGACGATGCAGCCATTCGAGGTGGAGGTGTTGCAGCCACAACGGAGCGCGCACGGCGCGGCCGGTGAGGAAGTCGAGCGCGCCGCCGACGCCGATGGCGACGCGCACGCTGGTGAGGGCTTGCCGATTC
>JAYRVN010000213.1:0-4086 GCA_041918535.1 Chloroflexota bacterium | reverse complement strand
ACAATATCCGCGTACTCAATCTCTCTTTCAGCGCCCCGCCGCAATCATACTATTGGGATGACCCCTTGAATCAAGCGGTGATGCGAGTCTGGCAAGCCGGGATTGTGGTTGTGGCGGCGGCAGGCAACGCCGGTCCGGGCCCTTTCACCATTGGCGCGCCGGGCAACGTGCCTTACGTCATCACAGTGGGGGCTATGTCCGACAACTATACGCCGGGCAACGGCAACGACGATGTTCTGGCCTCATTCTCAGCGGCAGGGCCAACGGTGGAGGGTTTTGTCAAGCCTGACCTCGTAGCGCCCGGTGGACACATCCTGAGTGTGATGTCAGACAACACATTACTGGCTCAACAACATCCTGAGTTTTACGAAGGCCAGATTTACTTCCGCATGTCCGGCACCTCGCAGGCGACAGCCGTAGTCTCCGGCATAGCGGCTCTGATGTTGCAGCAGAATCCGGGCCTGACGCCCGACACGCTGAAGTGCCGGTTGCTGGCCGCGGCTCGCCCGGCTCGGGACTCTAATGGCGAACTGGCTTATTCCCCACTTCAGCAAGGCATGGGCCAAGTTGACGCCTATGGAGCCGTGTATAGCCAAGCCGAAGATTGCGCCAACCTGGGGTTAGATATCGATCTAGACCTGGCCGGCGTGGCGCATTATGGCGGGCCAGCCAACCAGAATGAGGACGGCTATTTTTATCTTTTGGGGCTTGATGGCTACACCTGGTCGGGTGGCTACACCTGGTCGGGTGGTTATACCTGGTCAGGCGGCTACACCTGGTCGGGTGGCTATACCTGGTCAGGCGGCTACACCTGGAGCGGCGGTTATACCTGGTCAGGCGGTTACACCTGGAGCGGCAGCTATATTTGGAACCCCGCGGTTAATTGGAGTTCGGCAACATCCGGCGTGAACGGGTGGGTTCCACAAGAATAACGGGAACTCGTTTGCCGGCCTATTGGACATCCATTGCTGGGGGCGGAGATGCTATGTTAAAGAGTAAGAAATATCTTGCCAGGACCTCTATCGGGATGATACTGATAGGTTTATTGGTCATGCTCACGGCGTCTGTCAATCACTTTGGTCTACAAGCGAGTGCGCCAACCGCGCCTGTCATTGTGCAGGGGCGCAGCCTAGCAGATGTTGCGGCCGCGGTGCGCGCGGTCGGCGGTCGTGTGACCCATGAACTGGGCATTATTCAGGCGGTAGGGACGGAGTTGACCCCGTCGCAACAGGCGCGATTAGCCGAGAACCCGGCGGTGACCCGCATCTACGATGATTATGGCGTGCAGACGGCGGTCTCCAACCAAATCGTGCGCGATGAGCTCAATGCGGTCTCATATAGCCTCAACAATGGGAGCCGTCCTTGGGCAAGCGACTGGATCGAGGTTGGCGATAACAACAGTCCTTTGGACGGACAGTTTAAGGTTGAAGGCGGCGCATGGCTGCTACTCAAAGACAAAAATCGCAGCATTCAACGCACTGTTGATCTTTCTCAGGCGCGCGAGGCTAGTCTGAGTTTTGATTACCGCCGCCGCGACGATTTTGACAGCGAGTATGCGAGTATTGAGATATCTACCAACGGGGGTAGTGATTGGATCGAATTGACGCGCTTTACCGGAAGAGGTAAACAGAGCGTGTTTTCGTCAACTAGTTTTAACCTGAATGACTACATTCCGAGCGTCTTGACTCTGCGCTTCAGCACATCGGCCAGTTTTGGCGGGCGCAGACTGAATATTGACAATGTCCAGATCAGTTATGTGGATGGCGGCGATAGTTCAGTCTTGTTGCCGAATGCGGGTCGCATGAGCCGGCAAATAGCCGACAACTTTGACACAACAACTTTTAGCGGCAATAACGGCAGCGCAAACTGGAGCAATGCCTGGCAAGAGTTGGGGGAGACGGATGGGGTAGCTCAGGGGCGTGTGCAGGTCAATCAGGGAGCCCTGCCGCCGGCGCAGGTTTTGGTGGGGGCGGTGAATGTGCGTGTGAACGCCAGCGCCGATGATGCTGAAGAGGTCGGTCCGACTGGTGTATTCCTGAATGGGCCGGGAAGCGTCTATGTGATTAGCACCGATCTGGAATTGGTGTCAGATATCGAACCTGAATCTTCAGGCGTCCAGGCTGTAGGGCTACGCTTCAACGGGGTGGGCGTGCCGCCAGGCGCCGTTATTACTCAGGCGTACGTGACTTTCACATCGGTTGCGGCTGATACGCCGAATACCAACAACAAGGCGGCTGCTTTGACTATCCGAGGGCAGGCTGCCGACAATGCATTAACGTTTAACCCGGCGGCCTTATATGATATTTCCAACCGGCCACACACGGCCGCAGTTGTGGCGTGGTCGCCGGTAACCTGGAGCAATAGCGGTGCTTCTTATAACACACCTGATTTGAAGTCAATTGTGCAAGAAATCGTCGGTCGGCCGGGCTGGGCATTTGGCAATAGTTTGGCGTTGTTAGTGACGGGTGTGGGTTCGCGCTCAGCCAACAGTTGGGATGGAAATGCGGCCAATGCGCCGCTGCTGCACATTGACTGGCAGGCGGGAAGCCGTTGCACGGCGACGAATTGTCTGATGATCGGCGGCGCGGGACAAGACTTGACGGAACGCGGGGTCAGCCGCCAGGTGGATTTATCAACGGCGCTGGCGGCCTCGCTGACGTTTTCGTATCGGCGAGAAGCGACGGTGGCCGGGGCGCAGGTGCATGTGGAAGTTTCGGCCGATAATGGCTCTTCCTGGCAACGTCTGACCAGCCTCCCGCTCAATGTCATTGATGCCGCTTCTGTGCGCCAGAGCCTTGATCTGGCGGCCTACCGCAGCGCCAATACGCGCATTCGTTTTATCGGAGAAGGCGCGGGTAACGGCTGGATATTCATTGACAATGTGCAAATAGAGTTTGCGGTTTCGGCCGATGCCCTAACCACGAGCAGCGACTTCATTCATTTGCTCGGCGCCGATCAAGTGTGGGCCGAGGGCATAGATGGCGCCGGCGTGACTGTGGCCGTGATTGATACCGGCTATTGGGTGCATCCCGGCCTAAATAACAATAGAGGGCGACAGCCACGCCTGCTGGCGCAATATGACGCCATCACCAATCAGCTCATCAATGGGGGGCCGATTACCGATGATGGTAGCGGGCACGGCTCACATGTTAGCAGTATCATTCTCAACAGCACGCAGAAAACCCCCGGCGTGTATAATGGCATCGCCCCGGGAGCTCGGCTTGTTTCCGTGAAAGCGTTCAATGCGAATGGGGCCGGCAGTTATCTGGATGTCATCCGCGGCCTGGATTGGGCCGTCAGCCATAAAGATCAGTATAACATCCGCGTGCTGAACCTCTCCTTCAGCGCCACACCGCAATCTTATTACTGGGATGACCCGTTGAACCAGGCCGTCATGCGCGCCTGGCAAGCCGGCATCGTGGTAGTGGCTGCGGCCGGCAATACCGGACCGAACCCCATGACAGTGGGTGTTCCCGGCAATGTGCCCTATGTCATCACAGTCGGCGCATTTACAGATAACTTCACACCGACCAACCCCGGCGACGACTTGCTGGCCTCCTTTTCGGCGGCGGGGCCGACTGTCGAGGGCTTTGCCAAGCCCGATGTGGTAGCGCCGGGCGGCCATATCGTGGGATTAGCGTCTCCTACCGCGTATCTGCCGGCCAATCATCCCACCAACTATAATGGCGCCGACTATTTTGCTATGTCAGGCACATCTCAGGCCACGGCTGTGACCAGCGGCGTGGTAACCTTGATGCTGGCGGCCAACCCCGATCTGACCCCAGATCAGGTGAAATGCCGCCTGTTGGCCTCGGCGCATCCGGCGCAGGATACGGCCGGTCGGTTGGCTTACAGCATCTTCCAGCAGGGAGCCGGCCTGGTTAATGCCTATGACGCCATCCATAATGCGGCGAGTGGCTGCGCCAATCAGGGTTTGGATATCAGCAGTGACCTGGCGGGAACAATACATTACCAGGGCAAAGCCAATCAGGACGAGAACGGCAACTATTACATCGTTGATCAGAGCGGTTTTGCCTGGAGCGGCGGTTTTGCCTGGAGCGGCGGTTTTGCCTGGAGCGGCGGTTT
>JAYRVN010000212.1:0-8675 GCA_041918535.1 Chloroflexota bacterium | reverse complement strand
GAAGCCTATTTCGGCTATCCCATCACCCCCCAAACGGAATTGCTGGAGCACATGTCCACGCGCATGCCGGAATTAGGCCGCGTCTTCTTGCAGGCCGAGAGCGAAGTCGCCGCCATCAACATGGTCTACGGCGCGGCGCTGGCCGGGGCGCGGGTCATGACTTCATCCAGCGGCCCCGGCATTAGCCTGATGCAAGAAGGTCTAAGCTACATCGCCGGCTCGGAAGCGCCGGTGGTCGTGGTCAATGTCATGCGCGGCGGGCCTGGGCTGGGCAACATTCAGCCTAGCCAGTCCGACTACAATCAGGCCACCAAGTCGGCCGGACATGGTGACTTTCATCCCATCGTTCTGGCCCCTTCGACGATTCAGGAAGCGATTGATCTGACGGTCCTGGCTTTTGATCTGGCCGAAAAGTATCGCACCATCGCCTTTGTCATCGTGGATGGCGCCATCGGCCAAATGATGGAACCGGCCGAACTCCCGGAAATGCGTCCTTTGCCCTCCAGCCTGCCCGACTACGCCCTGACCGGCTCGGCCGGGCGTGCGCGTCGGTTCAACACCTCGCTCGACCTCGATGCCTTGCGCCTGGAACAGCGCAACCTGGCCTTGCAAGAGAAGTTAGCCCGCATTACCCGCGACGAACAGCGCTATAAGGAGCTATTCGTTGAAGACGCGGACATTATCCTGGTGGCGTTCGGCACTTCCGCGCGCGTGGCGCTTACAGCCGTGTATCATCTACAGGCCGAAGGTCTACGTGTGGGCTTATTTCAACCCATGAGCCTGTGGCCCTTCCCAGAGCAGCGGCTTCTGGAATTAGCCCGGCAACAACCCAAACTGTTTCTGGTGGTAGAGATGAATGCCGGCCAAATGCTGCATGATGTCCGCGAAATCGTCGGTGGGCGCGTGGAAGTGGCGTTCCTGGGTCGCATGGGCGGCGCCATCCCGATGCCGGATGAGATTGAAACAGCCGTGCGCCAACACCTGTCCGTGACCCCCAAACTCAACGCCGTTCTGGCCCAGGGAGATTAACCATGCCCGCTACGATACCTGTCCGTTCCGAACAACTCGTCTATGAGCGTCCCCTATCCCTCACCGACGCGCACACGCATTACTGTCCCGGTTGCACCCACGGCATCAGCCATCGCATTGTGGCCGAAGTGCTGGACGAATTGAAGATGCGCGAGAATACCATTCTGGTGGCCTCGGTGGGATGTTCGGTGTTTGCCTACAACTACTTCAACGTGGATGCGTGTGAAGCGCCGCATGGGCGCGCGCCGGCTATGGCGACCGGCATTAAGCGGGTGCATCCTGACAAGATCGTGTTCACCTATCAGGGGGATGGAGACCTGGCATCTATCGGCATGGGTGAGGTAATCCATGCGGCCGGTCGCGGGGAGAACATCACCGTAATTTTCATCAACAATGCCATTTACGGCATGACGGGTGGGCAAATGGCGCCGACCACGTTGATTGGGCAAAAGACGACCTCATCCGTTTTCGGCCGAAATCAACAACAAACCGGCTTTCCCATGCACATGGCCGAGCTGCTGGCTAACCTTCCCGGCGTCGCCTATAGCGTCCGGCGCAGCCTGCATGACGCCCGCCACGTCATCAAAGCCAAACAGGCCGTCCGCACCGCCTTTGACGCCCAACAAAAAGGCCTGGGGTTCAGCATTGTCGAGCTGCTCTCCACCTGCCCGACCAATTGGGGCATGACGCCCACCGAGGCGTGTGATTGGGTGCGCGATGCCATGCTCCCGCAATATCCGCTCGGCGATTTTAAGGTTGCCGACGAACTGCTCGCCGGACGCAAACGGGGCAATGGGCAACCGCCGGCCTGAGCGCCGTAATTCGCTCAACTGTCCTAACTCTCAACCATGATCAGAAAGACCACCACTTTTCCCTGGCAGGCTGGCCATCCGCTATTCGCTCCCCGGTCTTTCGTTTACTAGCAGGAGCAACACATGACAACACCGTGGAATCAACGCTACGCCCAACGTATGCAATGGGTCCGTAGCTCAGCTATTCGGGAATTGCTCAAAATGACGGAGCTGCCCGATGTGATCTCTTTTGCCGGCGGGCTACCCGCGCCCGAAGTCTTCCCCGTAGAAGAATTCGCCGCCGCCACAGACAGAGTGCTCACCCGACAGGGTCGCCAGGCGCTGCAATACAGCACGACAGAAGGTTATCGCCCTTTGCGCGAGTTTTTGGTAGCCAAGATGGGCGCATACGGCGTGCCGGCCACGCCGGACAATGTACTGATCACCTGTGGGGGACAGCAGGCCATAGACATCATCGGCAAACTGATGATTGATCCCGGCAACACCATTCTCACCGAAAGCCCCACCTATCTAGGCGCGCTGCAAGCCTGGCGGGCCTATCAGGCTGAGTTCGTCAGTGTGCCGGTGGACAATGACGGCTTGCGCACCGACCTACTCGAAGAAGCATTGTGCGCCGGGCCGAAATTCATGTACATCTTGCCCAATTTTCAAAACCCTGGCGGGGTCACCCTTTCCTTGTCGCGCCGCCGGGAATTGATTGACATGGCAGACCATTACGGCATACCCATTGTGGAAGATGATCCGTATGGCGAGTTGCGCTATGAAGGGGAGCATATTCCCGCCCTGGTCGTGTTGGACAACGAACGCCTCAACCACCGCGAGGAATTGGATGAAAGCGAGGGGTTTTACCGGGGCAATGTGATCTATCTGAGCACTTTCTCCAAGACTTTAGCGCCCGGTCTGCGGCTAGGTTGGATCATGGCCCCCACGACAGTCATCCAACGCGCTGTCATGGCTAAGCAAGGTATGGACCTGCACACCAGCACTTTTGCCCAGATGGTCGCCTATGAAGTCCTCAGCCAGGACGGCTTTCTGAAAGCGCATGTGCGGCGGATTCGGCAGGTATACAAAGAGCGCCGCGATGTGATGCTGGCGG
The DNA here is from genome assembly GCA_041918535.1 of Chloroflexota bacterium. Lineage (GTDB taxonomy): Bacteria > Chloroflexota > Anaerolineae > Promineifilales > Promineifilaceae > DAOTXO01. The sequence goes on along the minus strand of JAYRVN010000212.1, from coordinate 5,738 downwards.
CTATGGCGCGTTACTTCCCGCCCGGTGTAAGCTGGACGAAACCTCAAGGGGGGTTATTCTTATGGGTGACGCTGCCGGAAACGTTAGACGAGACCGACCTGTTCAAACACGCGCTGGAGAACAAGGTAGCGTTTGTGCCGGGGGCGCCCTTCTTCCCTTATGAAGAGTATCGCAACCACTTCCGCTTAAACTTCTCCAACGCGACGCCGGAGCGGATTGAAGTCGGGATTCAGCGCCTGGGCGAGGCCATTGACCGGGCGATGCAGGGCGAGCGCGAATTGATCTTCACCTGACGGGCCAGCCGTCGGTGGACATGAGAAAGAGTGGGTGGGGAAATAGGCCGTTCCACCCAGCAGGGGTTAGATTTTGCCTGAAACGGGATGGGTAGTTTATCCGGTTGTGGTTTTCAGGCAGTCTTGGTTGAAAAGTACACACCAGACTGCGTCAATATGGCAGGCTGTTTTCATTTGAGGAGATCAGAGCATGGAAATGTCACTTGTTGTAGCGGGATTTGGAGGACAGGGGGTACTCTTTGCGGGGCGCTTGTTGGCGTATGCCGGCATGAACAGCGGCTATAATGTCACCTGGATTCCGTCGTATGGGCCGGAGATGCGCGGCGGGACTGCTCATTGTGTGGTGATCATCAGCGACGAGCCGATTGGTTCGCCGTTGACCTCGCGCCCGGATATTGCCCTGGTTCTAAATCAGCCGTCATATGATAAGTATGAGCCGCTGGTGCGACCGGGGGGTCTGCTGGTCGTGAATCGGTCGCTGGTGACGGCGACATCGGCGCGCAAGGATATTGAGACGGTATCAATCCCGGCCAATCTGTATGCGGAGGCTTTTGACGCGCCGAAATCTTTGAACATGGCGCTGGTTGGGGCTTTCCTGGCGCGTCGGCCGATTTTGTCGCTGGCAGCCGTGGAGGAGGCGCTAGAGGGACACGGTTCGGCCGAATCCCAGCATCTTTCCGAAATCAACCGACAGGTGTTACGGCGTGGCTATTATGCCGCCCGCCCTGTAACTAAGGATGTGGCTGCCCTCGAACCCACTCTCTAGTCTCTGGAGCCAACCATGCTCAAAAAAATCCTGGTTCCTCTGGATGGATCAAACCTGGCTGAATGCGCCCTAGACACAGCCTGTCGGCTGGCCGAAGGCGCCGGCGGCGAACTGTTCCTTCTGCGGGTCACGCAGGCTGATCCCGCGCCGCTCGATTTCGGCCAGATGCCCCTCTCTTCACCTGAAGATTGGCAGAGCGCAACCGTGGCGTATCTTGAGGCGCTGGCGCAACGTCTGGCCCACCCCGGTCTCGTTCTCGATGTGCTGGCGGCCGAGGGAGACCCTGCCAGCCTGATTGTCGAAACGGCTGTGACCGCCGGGGTGGACTTGATTGTGATGTCCACCCACGGTTATTCCGGCCTAACGCGCTGGCTAATGGGCAGCGTGACCGAAAAGGTGTTACAGCAAGCGCCTTGTCCGGTGCTGGTGATGCGTTCGGCCGAACTCCCGCACAAGATACTGATTCCTCTCGATGGTTCCCGCCTGGCCGAGAGCGCCCTCCAACCCGGCCTGGAACTCGCCCAATTGCTGCCCAGTCCAATCCACTTGCTCTCTGTGGCCTATGAACCCAGCCTGGAACTGTTGGGTTTCGATCCCACCGAACCATTGTTGCAACGCGCCGACCGCGCCTGGAACGAGACCGCCTTCCAACGCGCCGAGACCTATCTGCAAGATGTGCAAGCGCAATTACAACGCACAGTCGCGGAAGTCACCATGGCTGTTCGCTACGGCCCGCCGGCCTCGGCCATCCTTGAATATGCGGAACAAAACGACATTCAACTCATTTTAATGGCTACGCACGGGTTGACCGGCATCCGGCGCTGGGTCTTCGGCAGCGTCACCCACAAGGTCTTGCGCGCCGCTTCTTGCGCTCTGTGCATTGTGTCGCCGAAGCCCGCCGCCCGCTGACCTAGCCTATGCCCCACCCCGACGCCGCCGGCCACCCCTCTGTGACAGTCCGCCCCGCTCGCCTACACCTTCAGATTTGCGGGGTTGTGCAAGGCGTTGGGTTTCGCCCTTTTGTCTTTCAAACCGCGCAGGCGCTAGGTCTCAATGGGTGGGTGCGCAACACAGCCTCCGGCGTCGAATTGGAATTACAAGGTATGGAGCCGGCTTTGCAAGAGTTTATCGAGCGGCTGCACACCCAACCGCCCCCTTTAGCCCACATTTTAGACGTGGCGGTGACCCGTTTGCCGCCCACAACGCGATTGCCGGCCGGCTTGCACATTCGCGCCAGCCGGGCCGCCCAGAGCGAACAGCGCACGCTTATATCGCCGGATGTGGCGATCTGCCCGGCGTGTCGGCGCGAAATCATGGACACGACGGAGCGCCGCCACGCTTATCCCTTCACAAACTGCACCCATTGCGGCCCGCGCTTCACCATCATCACCGACTTGCCATACGACCGCCCTTTGACCACGATGGCCGGGTTCACGCTTTGTCCGGCTTGCGCCGCCGAATACAGAGATTCGGCCGATCGCCGCTTCCATGCCCAACCCATCGCTTGCCCGACCTGCGGGCCGGAGATTACATTCATTGACGCCGCCGGCAGCGCCGGGCCGACCGCGCAACCCGCCTTGATAGAATTGGTCGCGCGTTTACAACAGGGACAAATCATCGGCATTCAAGGCCTGGGCGGCTTTCATCTGGCCTGCCGCGCCGATTTGCCGGAGGCGGTGACGCGCTTGCGTCAGGCCAAGGCGCGCCCGCACAAGCCGCTGGCGCTGATGGTGCGCGATCTGGACATGGCGGGTCAGATTGGCGTTGTTAGTCCGGCAGAGGCGGCCCTGCTCAGCCGCCAAGAAGCGCCAATTGTGCTATTGCGGCGGCGCGAGGCGTGTGAGATTGCAGCTCTGGAACTCGTCTCGCCGCAAAATGGTTATGTGGGGGTGATGTTGCCCTACACACCGCTGCATCAGCTCTTGATGCAGGCGCTCAAACGGCCGTTGGTGATGACCAGCGGCAATCCGCCGGGCGAGCCGTTGGTGATTGAGATTCAGGCGGCGCGTGACAAATTGTTGCCGCTGGGGGACGGGCTATTGGCGCATAATCGGCCGATTCGCCGCCGTTGTGATGATTCGGTCATGTTCGTAGCCCACCTACCCGACCAGGCCGCGCCGCAATTCATCCGACGCAGCCGGGGCTATGCGCCGCTGCCCGTGTTACTGCCGGCGGGCCTCAGCCTGCCAGTTCCGCTGTTAGCCACCGGCGGCGATTTGAAAAACGTGGCCGCCCTTGGCGTGGAACGCACCATTTTTCTCACGCAACACATCGGCGACTTGAGTCACCTGGACACGCGTACGGAACTGGCGCGAACAGTGGCGGATTTTGAACATCTTTTCCGGATTCGGCCGAAAGTCGTCGTCTGCGACCTGCACCCAGATTATGCCGCCCGGCGCTATGCCCAACAACGCGCCGCCGCCGAGGGGTTGACCCTCATCGAAATACAACACCACCATGCTCATATTGCCGGCTGTTCGGCCGAAAACGGGCTCACAACGCCCGTCATCGGCCTCGCTTTTGACGGCGCAGGCTACGGCCCGGACGGCCACATTTGGGGCGGCGAGGTGCTGCTGGCCGATCTGCACACCTTTGAGCGACTCTTGCACCTGGAATATCTGCCGTTGCCCGGCGGCGATGCCGCCACGCGCCGGCCCTACCGCATCGCGCTGGCCTACCTCGCCCGCCTGTGCCCCGACCTCGATGCCGAGGCGCTTTTCCCGGACATTCCCGTCGCCGAGATCAGGCTCATCCAACAAATGGTCGCTCAGGGCGTGAACACGCCGCTCACCAGCAGCCTGGGCCGCCTCTTCGACGCCGTCAGCGCCTTGCTGGGCCTGACGCGCAACGCCAGCCACGAAGCCCAGGCCGCCATCGCTCTCGAAAATGCCGCCCTCGGCGGTCAGGCCACCCGCCCGTATGCCATGCCTTTGGATGGCGACATCATCCGCCTGGAGCCACTGCTGCGCGCGATCGTCGCCGACCGACAGGCCCGCCTGCCCGTTCCCGACATTGCCCGCCGCTTCCATTTGAGCGTGGCCCACCTGGCAGTGGCGGCAGCCGCCCACGCGCGCGCTACGCGCTGCGCCGCCACGCGTGCGCCGGTGGCTCTCTCTGGCGGCGTCTGGCAAAATCGCTTGTTGCTGGAAATGAGTCTGCCCTGCTTGCAGGCGGACGGCTTTAACGTGCTTTTGCATCGCCAGACACCGGCTAACGACGGCGGACTGGCATACGGCCAGGCGGTCATAGCTGCCGCCCGCCTGACCACGGAGGCGGCTGATGAGTAAAACCCCAACCTTCATGCAGGTGGGCAACTGGTTCATGGGTGGATTATTACACTCCCCCTTGCACCCCTTGCTGAGTAAGAATTTGCTGACGATCACGGTGACCGGCCGCAAAACCGGCCACACGTACACAACACCCATCAACTATGTGCAAGATGGACAACACCTTTATGCCACCAGCCAGCGTGAGCGCCAATGGTGGCGTAACTTGCGCGGCGGCGCGCCGGCTATCCTGCGCTGGCGCGGGAAAGATGTCACTGCGCAGGGCATAGTCCTGGAAGAAGAGGCTGCCATCCGAGCGACGCTGCCCCGTTACCTGAAAATTGCCCCGGACGCCGCCAAATGGCTGGGGCTGCGTCTGGACGCAACCGGGCAAGCGGAGGCCGACGATGTCGCTCGGTTTGTGCGCGAGCGCGTGATCCTTGTCTTTACCTTGCCGGGCGCTTGAATTGACGCGCCCAAGGAGACTACCATGATCATGGAAAAACTCGATTTACGTCAACAGTATAAGGCGGTGTACGCGCCGTCGGCCAAAGAAGTGTCGTTGGTGACGCCGCCTAACCTACCTTTCCTCATGCTGGATGGGCAGGGCAACCCAAATGTGTCTGAACAGTTCCAGGCTGCTGTCCAGGCGATGTATAACGTGTCTTACACGTTGAAATTCATGGTGAAGAAAGAGCTCGGCGTAGATTATCCGGTAATGCCCCTGGAAGGACTGTGGTGGACTGAGGGCGGGGATTTGCTACTCCAGGATAAAAGCGCCTGGCTCTGGACGCTGATGATCGCCCATCCAGAAGTGGCGACAGCGGAGATGGCGGCCAGGGCGATGGCGGAGGTTGTCCACAAGAAGGGGGTCGCCGCAGCGGAAGCGTTGCGCTACGAATGGTTTGAGGAAGGGTTGGCGGCGCAGATTTTGCATGTGGGACCGTATTCGGCCGAATCCCCCACCATCGCCAAACTCCACGCCTTCCTACAAACCCACGGCTACCGTCCTCAGGGCCGACACCATGAAATCTACCTGGGCGACCCGCGCCGCGCCGCGCCGGATAAGCTCAAGACCATCTTGCGGCAACCCTGCGCCCCCATCTGAGCGCAAGTTGCCGACTGAAGCCCGACGAAGGACAATACACGTATGTGCTTAGGGATTCCCGGACAAATTACCTCCACGTGGGTAGACACGGCCAGCGATCTGCGCATGGGGAAAGTGGATTTTGGCGGCATTGTCAAAGACATCTGCCTCAGCTTCACGCCTGAAGCGGCTATCGGCGACTATGTTATCGTGCACGTCGGCTTTGCCATCAGTCGAATTGATGAACAGGCGGCGCAAGAGACGTTGGCGCTGCTGCAACAAATCGGCGAATTGGCCGAACTGCAAACCCCGCCAGCGGAATCCCT
>JAYRVN010000211.1:0-4992 GCA_041918535.1 Chloroflexota bacterium | reverse complement strand
TGCCAACCGGGTGTCCCAGAAAGCGTCTTGTCTCCAAACAGGCTATGGCTGCACGATCAGCGCCGGGTCCCCTAATAAGGTCCAGCCGAGAAGCACATCGCGCAGACCAGCCTGAGTCAGCGCCAGGTCAACCTTGGCCGCCATAAGGCTTGGCCCAGAGTCGCGCCCGGCTCTATCGGGGCGCCGTCGCGCAGCCAGATGGCTAAGATGGCACTCATGCCTGGGGCAAAAAGGGGTGAGTGATAGATTCACCGCCACTCACCCGTTAGCTGTAGGATCGGCAGGTTACGGTTCTACCACCATGGCCGGATCGCCCAGTAGCGTCCAGCCCAGGATGACATCGCTCATCCCCGGCTCGGATTGCGCCAGACTGGTCTTGGCTTCCTGGATCGCCATGCCCAGGGACATACCCGGTTGTGTCGCCAATGGTAGCAGGCGCAGGCCGAGCGCTGTGTCGGACGTGGTTTCCGTGATCGAGGTGGCGCCTAACACCGCCGCCGCTCCCTGGTCGCCGGAAAGCAAGAATTTGTGGGCCAGGGTGTTATACATCGGATCCACGTAGTAAGTATTCCAGCAACCCCATTGGGTGACCACGGTCGGCCGGCCATGATTGGTCAGGGCGGCGGCGTCGGAAGCCTGGAATAGCCCGGCGAAAGTCCAACTGGAGGGGCCGGAGTGGCCCACATAGTTGGTCAGCGCCACGCCGTTATTGAGGGTGTTGAGCAACAGGTCGCGCGCGGCGCCAACGCCCAGCACATCCAGATAAGCGCGTTCGGCGTTCCAGGTGGGGGACAACTGGGCCAGGAGAGCCTCGGCGGTATCGGTGAAGGAGTCGCCGTTTTGAGCGGCGTCGGCTGCCATGAGCACGCTTCGGCCGTAATTCTTGCCGGCATACGCCAACGTCTTCTGGATCATGCGACTGAGTTCGGCCGAATCCCGCACCGGCCAACGCCCAATCGCGGCATCCGGCACGTTGTTGTTATCCACATCCGTATATTGCGGATCAACCGGTGTGAAGCCGGGATAGGGTCCGACGCCGGCGTACAGCGACGGGATAAAGCTGATCGAATCCAGGCCCAGATAGTTCCGGTAATCGTAGGTATCCCCGCCCACCAGCAAGATGTACTGCACCCCCATATTTTGGATGGCGTGCGTCAGATACGCCTTGATGGCCTGCGGATCAAAGACGCCGCCGCTGAATTGAGCGTACACATCCTTGACATTAACCACTTTCACCGTCAAACCCTGCGCCTGGTGGAACTGTACCAATGGCGTCAGGCCGCTGATGAAACTCGGATGAGCGACAATCAGATAGTCCGCCGCGCCGCTGGTGATATCGGTGTAGGGCTGCGCTGCCGCCAACGCGGGTGAACCCATCGCCCCGGCCGCCGCCACCACGTAGCCGGCGCGCCGGTCGGGCAGGCCGGCGAAGGCCACGCGATAGCTGCCGCCGTCTGGCGTCACCCGCAACTTACGCAGCCACGTCGGGCCGCCATCATCCAGACGATAAACGGTAACCTGGGGTGATTTCAGGCCGGATACCTCAAACAACGGGCCTTGCGCCGTGAAAGCTAACGTGTTCTGCCGGGCAGCGAAAGCGCGGGGATAGGTTACGCTGTAAGCATTGAGATAGATCATGTCCCAATCTACGCCCGCTTGTGGCGGGATGGTCAGGCGCAGCGTATTGGTTCCGTTTTGCAGAACATTCGGCGGCAGCGCCAGGCTGATCGGGTGGTTGACAAATCCGTCGAAGCTTTCGTCCGCCAGCGAAACCCCATTCAGACTGACTTGCAGCCGATGGTCAGGGTAGGCTTCCCATTCCGTCAGGCCCCAGACCTCTACGGTTAGGGTTGGCGTGGCTGCGCCGGGTTGGTAGTGGTCAATCTCAAAGGTGAAATCCTGGCTGAACGGGCTGCCGTAGGCCGTCATCAGCGTGTCATACCAGGGATCGCCGTTGGGCGTCAGGAAGCTATAGCCATTCTCGTTTTCGACGTGTACGGTGTCTAGATAGAAGGTTGCCGGCGCGCCGTTGGGCACGGGCGTGCGATCTTGGGCTACCCTGCGAGCCAGAGCCGGGTCAAGGGTGAGGGTGTAGATGTTGGTAGCGGTATAAAGGGTGTCCACGCCCTGGCCGTAGAACTCGATATATGAGCCCGGCCCGAAGACGCCGCCGGACAAGACCAGGTTTATCGGCGCAGGCTGGCCCTGGTTGAGCAAGGCCACGCGCTGAGGGATGACGCGGCTGGGATCGAGGCCGAAGTCCACAAAATCCTGATAGGTGACGCGCTGTAATCCGGTTTGATTGACCCGCAGATTGAGTTGGCCCTTGCCATTCACCGCCATGTCCGGCCGACGGGCATCGAAGGCCGTTTGGATGGCCGGTAGGCGCGCGGCTTGCTCCTGCGCCGTGAACGCCGCTTGCTCAGCCTGAATTCGCGCCCAATCAATCCGCTCCAGCGTGATATCCTGGCCGTAACTCTCGCCTAATTGGAACGGCCCATGCTGGCGGCGCTCCTGGCGGATAGAGACATCCTCAATGTAGAAGGTATCGCCCTTGACATCTTCGGCCGAAAACGTGTATGACCGTGGCGTAACCGAATTCACCGTTTGAGACGGGATAAGCCGGTCGTTGATCCGACGCAAGCCGTTCGGCGTCTCGACGTACAGATTAAAGCCCGCGTTAGCGGTCTCGGTGGCGGTGCTCCAGGTGAAACGCGCGCCGCTCCCCGCCGGTTGGGCCGAGAAGGAAGCGATAGTCACCGGCGTGACGGAAATATCGCAGGCAAAGGCAATGATATTGGGCGCATAAATATCTCGGAAGGCCAGAGGCGCGCTCCCATCCAAATAGTAATCCAGAGGGATGCTGGAGTAGATGACCTTGCCCAGGCCAAACGTGTAGGAGAAAGTGACAATCTCGCTGCTGTTGCCGCGTGTGAGGACGAGTTGAGCGTTTTGCGGCAGACTGCTGGCGGCGGTATAGCCATGCGAGGATGACGAGCCGCCGTCGAGCGAGGTGTCGGAAAGTGTGCCGCCAGGGCCGCTGGTCACTTTGGTCGAGTTGTCGCGAATGTTAATGTTGGCGCCGTCGGCAAAGTCGCGCACCACGGTGAAGTTGGAACCGCCCGGCAGGATGGACTCGGCCCCATCCACGTAGCGGTCGTGGATGATGAGCACCATGCCTTTGGCCACGGCGTTGCGAATATCCGTCAGACGGCTGAGGTACTCGGCCCCGTACAAGCCGTTATCCGGGTTCTGCACGAAAAGGACATCAATGCCCTGCAAGTTGGCAGCAGCGACATCGGCAAGCGACATGGCGGTTTTGCCGGCCGTTGTGATCGGCCCTGCCTGGTTGGTATTGCCGGCCCCTAGGGTCATGTCGTAGTAGCCGACGGTGGTGCAAGAGCCGGCGGTGTAGTTGAGCCGTATGTTGTCCACCATCCAGCCAAAAAAGTCATTGCCGATATTGTCCCCGGATTCGAATGTGAAGCGAATCCGTATCAACTGGCCGATAGAACCGACTAGGCTGAAGCTGGGCGTGTACCAGGCACTTTCTGTTGCTCCAGCAGCGATTCTTGTCGGCCAGGTAGCCCCGCCATCTGCGGAGACGTCAATATAACGGGCGTCATACCCGCAATTACCAAAACCGCACTCAGTCTGCTCGAAACTGCGGTAAGTGATGGTAGCCCCTGTGGCCCAGGTAGGAATAGGCACATCGAAGTTCATGGTCAGGCTGCCGCTGTTGGTGGCGCCGTTATTGAAGGTGCAGACGGCCTGCACGCCATACCAGGCAGCATTGGTGGCGCTGGGAAATGGCGCGCGCAGAGCGCCGCAGTTGTCGGTTTGGGCCTCGCTGTTCCACAAGCCACTCATAGTCCAGTTGCCGAAGCCGGCTTCAAAGCTCTCGGTGAAGGGGGTCGGGGCATAATAACGCACGGCCAGCGGTGTGACCAGGGCGGCGGTGGTGAATTGGTATTGCAACCCGAGGGTCCCGCCAGGGGCTTCGAGGCCGGCGGTATGTGCCGCTGCATTGGGAGCTACAGGGGCGGCGGCATAGTGGACTTCAATGTTGTTGCTGCCTTCAAACAGCTTGAATTGCATGCTGGTTGGGTTCGATGTGCCACAACAGTGGGGAACCGAGTTGAATTCAACAATGAAGCGACGATTGGGGGCCGTGCCAACGGTTTGATAGCGCACGCTACCGCCGCCTGGGGGATACAGGTCATTCCACCAACCGGCGATGTAGCCATCTGGCACGCCCGCTGTGGGGATGGCGACCCCCGAGCAACAGCCATTCGTGTCGCCGGTGAAGCTCAAGAAACCGTTGGAACTGACGTAGAGACCGGTGTAGGTCGTGCCGTAGAAGTTGAAATCAAAGCCAAGACTGAGCAGACCGCTAAGAGAGTCGTCAGTGAGGCTAAGGGCTATGGGAGAGCCGAGGGTCTCGAAATTATAGGTTGGCCCGCCGGTGCTGGCGCTATCGGCGTAGGCATAGCCGTAGGCGTCGGGTGTGCTGCGGGCATTGATGGAGGCGTTGGGGCTGGGCGGGGGAGAAGATTCGGCCGAAACGTCCCCCTTTTTGTCCCCATTTGCGGCGCTGCCGGCACCCTCCTGCGCCGCGACTTGCCCCGCTAAACCACTGAACAACACCCAAAGCAGTAAGTAGATGATGACTCGTTTCATGATAAGACGCCTCCGGGAACGACTTGGGTGGATGAAAAAACTTGAGCAATAAACAAGGCTGTTCACCTAATTATAGCAGCCTGGCTCGCATATTCTACTGTCTACTCTGGCGTTTCTAATGCCAAATGGGATTATTTTAGCGACACGGAATTAGGCTAAAACACCCTGGATTCGGCCGAAAACGGGACACCCGGCCGCACTTGCCAACCGGGTGTCCCAGAAAGCGTCTTGTCTCCAAACAGGCTATGGCTGCACGATCAGCGCCGGGTCCCCTAATAAGGTCCAGCCGAGAAGCACATCGCGCAGACCAGC
>JAYRVN010000210.1:0-7954 GCA_041918535.1 Chloroflexota bacterium | reverse complement strand
TAGAAGCCGTAGGCGGCTAAGGCGGCGGCGAGTTGGGCGAGGGGCAGGCGGGTGTCGAGGATTCGGCCGAATCCGGCAGCATGGTCGGGCGGCGGCAGCGGCAGGTGGACGATGGCGTGAGGCGTCAGGCGCACGGCGTAACCGGTTTGCCGCGCGGCCGAGGCGGCGAAGGCGGCCCCGCCGGCCAGGTCGTCGAAGGCGAGAATGCCGACGACGCCGGTGGGGCTGCGGGTGTAGGGCGGCTGGGCGCGGGTGATGACGGCGCTGCGCAGGCGGCCGTCGGCGGCGGCTGGCTGGATGAGGTCGCGGATGGGGGGCATGGGCGCTCCTGAGGGCGGGGTTTCAGGCGCGGGGCCGGCGTTAGCCGGGTGCGAAAAGTGCCTTGGGAACGGCCGAGTCTCTCTCTACTTCAGCAACCTTCACATTCACGTAGCGTCCAAAGACATGGAAGCGACATCAGTCAACCATCAAAAGGAGGTTGATATCGAGTTGTTCAGCGCCATTGGCCACTTTCAGTGTTATAATGCAGGTTGTTATTTTCTAAAATGGGGTGTATGTATGATGGATAGCCTGACCGCTCCTGCCTTAAACGAATACCTTATCGCCGCTCCCGGCGAACCCATTGTCAATATCACCGCCTACACAGCTCGTCTACAGGCCGGCAGTTATGTTGGCAGCCATGTCAGCCATTTGATGGGCGGCGGCGAACCGTCACTGTTGCTGGCGCAGGGTCGATTGGTATGGCGCGTGCCGATCTTGCTCTCCTCACCCCGGCGCGACATTTTAGGTCAGGTGGCTAGCGTGGATATTGATGCCCGCACCGGCCAATTAATCTTACCGGCTCAATTTATCGAAGAATTAGAGAGTCATGCCCAAGCGCTTCTTGACAGTACCTCACTACCCCCAGCAGCTTGAATCTGACTGTCTGGCGGCGTGCGCGAGCATGGCTTTAGCTATGCTCGGCATACAGATTGGTTATGACTCACTTCTTGCGGTACTAGATAGCAAACCGTGGGGGACACCCCATCGCAATATTCAACACCTAAGCAGATTGATCCCAGGTATTCAGATCACTTATCGGCAAGGGGCATTGCCGGACGTGTTCCGCGCGATTGATGCTGGGACGCCAGTCATTCTGTTCGTGTGGACAGGCGATTTGCCCTACTGGACACTGGAAACATGGCATGCCGTGGTAGCGGTGGGGTATGACGAGGATAGTTTTTATGTGAATGATCCAGCCTTGGCGGTTGCGCCCCAAATTGTGGCGCATGGGGATCTTGATCTGGCGTGGATCGCTTACGGCGCTTATTATGCTGTTATCAGTGGGGGTTTACCAGGCGCCACAGACCCTCTAATAGAAGCGGGCTAGTTATCAACCGGAACGTCTTCTTTGGCATTATCCATAGCCGCTATGGCGCTATCAGGCAGCATGCGTCAAATATGGCCGTTCGCGCAGCGGCAAACAGTGGCGCTGTTGGCTTTGGGGCGGCGGGCCAAAAGGCCGCCATATGATTGGATGACAGGCTCTGGCTGAGCGCATCCTACTAAACGGGTTAGGGGAAGGTGGATTTTCGGCCGAATCCCCCTCCCCTGCCCACCTTCTCGCCATCCGGTTCAGGACTGGAGCTATTTGAACCAGCAGCGGGGGAGATGGAACAGTGGGTTTAGCAACCTGTACTTTCTTGCGGCAACAGGGGGCATAGAGTGTAGTAGTCAGCTCGTCGCACAAAGTAGAGGGTGACATTGGCTGTGGTTCCCGCATTTGCGCGCCTTGATAGTTACGTGTTTGCCTTAGACTTGTCTGGCATCGCAGCGACCTGCCGGCGTCACCCCACATCCGTGCCATGCTATAGCTCCAGGTCAGCAGACGGCTATCGTCTCCATTCCGTTGCGCGCCATGGACTCCATTCTCATGGGTCAGGGTGAGCTGCATCTCCCCACCTGCCGCATCCCACACACGCATTGTATTGTCATCGCTCCAAGTGCAGGAGGTTCATAAGGTGATGATCCGGAGGCTGACGGCGTTGTGCGATCAGCAGCCGACGACGATTGAGGGCGGAGATTCGAGAATGGAGGCCGGCGTTAGCCGGGGTCGGAGCGCTGTGTAGCGAGATGCTAGACCGAACATGTCGCGTCAGATCATCAGCCTGAATAGTTGAGCAGGATTGTCAAAGTGGTTAGGATAGCCCGATTGGAGTATAACTACAGCTCAAGCCAGTTCGATTCACTGGACCGGACCCCACCAAACTGGCGTCAATATGCGGTCTTTCAGTGTTTGTCGAATATTGCCTCAGCCACCATTAGATAAGGAATACGGAGATCGTCGTGGACGTATTTCAATTGCACCGCCACGTTATCGACAATTACTCAACTTACGTCGACAGTTTTCTGTCTATCGCCGACGATGAGATTCGCAACTTCGTGCGCCACAAATTGATTGAGGAGCGCTCGCTGTGGCCAGATGCCCTAATTCAACTCAATCCGGCATATGAACGCACTCAAACGGTAACCGAGCTATGTGACAGCGGTATATTGCACCATGGGTGTAACGACATATTTCGAACGAGTATTGGGGAATCATTCCGACTTTATAAGCATCAGACGGAGGCAATCGCACGGGCGCAACGCGGACGCCACTATATCGTGACCAGCGGCACCGGCTCCGGTAAGTCGCTGGCCTATTTCATCCCCATATTCGACGCCGTACTACGCAACAACCCGCAGCGGCCCACCGTGCGCGCCATCGTCGTTTACCCAATGAATGCCCTGGTCAATTCACAGGAATTGGCGCTCAAGACATTGGCCGACCGCTATCAACAGCGCACGGGGTCCGCAATGCCTATCCGCTTCGCGCGCTACACTGGACAAGAGTCAGCCACAGTCAAAGAAGCGTTACAGAAGAACCCGCCCCACATTCTACTAACCAACTACGTCATGCTTGAACTGATGCTTGTGCGGCCGCGGGAACGTAAATTTGTAGACCAATACTCGACCGAGCTGCAATTTCTCGTTTTCGATGAACTCCACACCTACCGTGGTCGTCAGGGAGCAGATGTGGCCTTGTTGATCCGCCGTCTGCAAGAGCGGGTGGCGCGACCAGCCTTGCAGTGCGTGGGCACAAGCGCGACGATGGCATCGGGGGATACGGCCGAATCCCGCCGACAGGTTGTGGCTGATTTTGCCGGCAGGCTTTTCGGTGTGGCCATCACGCCCGAAGATGTCGTCGAAGAGAAGCTACAGCGCCTGGTTTCGCGTGATGAGCCGCCAACGCTCGCGGCGCTGCAAGCGGCCCTCGATCAACCTGCGCCGGCGGCGCAGTGGCAGCCATTCGCAGCCAACCCCCTCAGCCAATGGATCGAAGCAACCTTTGGTGTGCAGATTGATGCAGATGGCGCATTGCGGCGGCAGACGCCGATTACTCTGCATACCGGCGCCGAACGACTGTCCGCAGAAACTGGTAAACCACACGCACATTGTGAAGAACGTCTGCGCGCTATGCTGCTAATCGGTAGCCAAATTCCCTCGCCGATCGATCCACAGACCACCGTGTTGGCGTTCAAGTTACATCAGTTCATCAGCCAGGGTGGCTCGATCTACGCGACTCTCCAGCCCCGCGCGGCGCGGCTACTGACCCTTGAGGGTCAATACTACGCACCCGGCAAAGAGGCAAGGTTACTCTATCCACTCGTGTTCTGCCGGGTGTGTGGGCAGGAGTACTACGCTGTGCGCCGCTTATCGAAGCAGGGACGGCTAGTTCCCAATGCGGGACAGCAGAACGAACTGTTCGATGAGGACGATGAGGTGATCGCGGCCGAATCCGGCTATGTGCTGATCGATCCTGACGGACGCTGGGTAGATGATGAGGCGGCGCTGCCCGATCATTGGTTAGATGATCGGGGGCACATGAAACAAGAATATCGCGTATTTCGGCCGATCCGCCAGCACATCTATCCTGATGGTAACACAACCCCTGTACCCGATACGCGCAGCCTCGCCGGCTGGTTTGTGCCTGAGCCGTTCATGCTGTGCCTGAATTGCGGCGAGGCGTACACACGCCGCGACAAACGGGATTTTCGCAAGCTGGCGCGCCTATCCAGCGAAGGGCGCAGCACCGCTACCACCCTCCTCACTCTAACGACGGTGGCGGCCATGCGCGAGACCGAACTAGAGCGGCAAGCCCAAAAAGTGCTCAGCTTTACCGACAATCGGCAGGACGCCTCCCTGCAGGCCGGTCATTTTAATGACTTTGTCCAGGTTTCCCAATTGCGCTCCGCCCTGCTCACAGCGCTCCAGCAGCATAGCGCACTGCGCTTTGACCATGTGGCCGGGCGCGTCGTAGCCGCATTGGGGTTAAATCTGGAGGAGTACGCCCGTGTTGGCAGGGGGGCAGGCGCCGGTGATGACGCGACCAGGTCGCCACTAGACCCCCTTAGTCCGCAAGGAGTGGAAACGGCTAAGGCTTTTCGGGAACTAATCGAATACCGGCTTTACGCCGATCTACGCCGCGGTTGGCGCGTTGTGCAACCCAATCTGGAGCAAGTGGGACTGCTCGATTTCAGTTACGTCGGGTTAGATGAGCTTGCGGCCGACACGGCTCTCTGGTCAAGCGGGCCCATCTTCAGCGCCCTCCCTGTCGCCGAGCGGCGTTCCTTGCTAGGGACGATCTTGGATGAGATGCGGCGACAATCAACGATTGACGTGCCTTGCCTACAAACCGGGGCGCAAGATGAGTTGCGCAAGCGCGTGTATGAATATGTGAATGAACAATGGGGCTTTGCGCCGGATGAGACGTTGCGCTATGCCTCGCTCTATATTTTACCTGACCAGCCACGCGCAGCCGGCGATTTCAGCCTATCCCTCCGCGGCGTCATCGGGCGCTGGCTGAAGGGAGAGATCAAGAACCAGCTGAGTCACACCATTGACCAAGAAGAGTATGCGCAACTAATTACCCACATCATGCAGGCGCTGGCGCGTTATCAACTCGTCATTGAGCAAGTCGAGGGCAAAGGCCGGCAACAGCGCCGGGGTTATCGGCTACGGGCCAGCGCATTACTCTGGCTCCTGGGCCGGGGTGCTCCGGCCCTCAATCCGCTGCGACGTTACCAGGCCCACCACATAGCCTACACGGACGTAACACCCATTGCCAACAGTTACTTCCAGAATTTCTACCGCACCGCCTTGCGCCGGCTGGAACAGATGCATGGTGCTGAACACACAGCTCAGATCAACTCGGCCGATCGCATTGAGCGGGAGGAGCTTTTTCGCCAGGGGCGCCTCGCCAGCCTCTTTTGTTCACCGACTATGGAGCTGGGGGTTGATATCAGCGATCTCAATGCCGTCCATCTGCGCAATGTACCCCCGACACCCGCTAACTACGCTCAGCGCAGCGGGCGCGCTGGCCGGGCGGGTCAGCCGGCCCTGATCCTGGCCTACTGTGCCTACGGTAGCGGCCACGACCAGTACTACTTCCGCAACCGCACGCGCATGGTCGCGGGCAGTGTGGTTGCGCCACGTCTGGATCTGAGCAACGAGGACCTGATGCGGGCGCACATGCACGCCGTCTGGCTGGCAAAGACAGGGATTGATCTACACAGTTCACAGGGGGCCATTCCGACTCTGCTGGACATGCAGCAGCCTGGATACCCGCTGATGCCCGAAATACAGACTCAGATCATGCTTTCGGATGTC
Organism: Chloroflexota bacterium; assembly: GCA_041918535.1. Lineage (GTDB taxonomy): Bacteria > Chloroflexota > Anaerolineae > Promineifilales > Promineifilaceae > DAOTXO01. The sequence goes on along the minus strand of JAYRVN010000210.1, from coordinate 2,266 downwards.
AAACAACAAGCCTGCCTCGATCAATGCCGGCGCGTGATCGAGAGTTGCGGCCTCACACTGGAGACGACCGACTGGCTCGACGAAATGTGGCTTAGCAACCTGATTCAGCAGGCCGCCAGCCGCTTCAACCGCGCGTTCGACCGGTGGCGCGAGTTGTTCCGCATTGCCTGGACCCAGTTGACCCAGGCGCAAATGCAAAAACAGCAAGCTTACATGCTCGGCGGCCCACAAAAACAGGAAGCGTTGCGCATGGCTGATGTATTGGAGCATGAGGCGCAACGCCAGCTCAACCTCCTCACCCTGCTCAACGCGCAAAACGATGAATCGGATTTCTATGCTTATCGCTACCTGGCCAGCGAAGGTTTTCTTCCCGGCTACAATTTTCCGTCGTTGCCGGTGCGCGCTTACCTGGCCCGCGGCAGTGACGGAGAGTATATTACGCGGCCGCGCTTCCTGGCGCTCAGCGAATTTGGCCCCGACAATATTATCTATCACAATGGCGCCAAGTATCAGGTTAAGCAAGCTTTGTTGCCCCTACAAGAAGCCGAAAAACGCTTTGTGCGGGCCAAATTGTGCCGGCGGTGTGGCTATATTCACGAAGTGGCCGAACCATCCACGGATGTGTGCGTGAACTGCGGCGCCGACCTGCAGGCTGACGGTCAATATCTGGAAAGTCTACTCGAAATGCCAACAGCCAAGACGGTTGGCCGAGAGCGGATAACGAGCGATGAAGAAGAACGTATGCGACGCGGCTATGAGATAACGCTGCATTTTCGCTACGCATTGGATCACGGACAGCCTCGCCGCCGCCTGGCAACAGCGCGGGATGCCGGCGGCGAGTCGCTGCTGGCCCTGACCTACGCGCCGGCCGTCACCCTCTGGAACATCAACCATCGCTGGAAACACCAAGTGGAGGATAATGGCTTTCGTCTGGAGATGCAGAACGGCTATTGGGTGGGTGAGAAGTTGCCGGCTTTTTTGACCAATCGATCGGTAGCGCCGACGATTCGGCCGAATGTGCGTCCCTTCGTCCATACCTCGGCTAACGCCCTCTTGCTGCGCACGCCGGCCGAAGACGAAGCCTTTATCGCCACCCTGCAATATGCCCTCGGCCGCGGTATTGAACAAGTCTACCAGGTTGAAGGCAGCGAGTTGTCTTCGGAGCGGATCGGCGAAGGTGATCAGCGCGCCATTTTCTTCTGGGAAGCGGCCGAAGGCGGCCTCGGCATTCTACGCCATTTGGTCAGCGACGGCGCAGCCCTGGCAAGGATCGCCCGTACTGCCCTGCAAAGCTTGCACTTCAACCCCGAAACTGGCGCGGATTTGCGTCCTGGCGAGGATGAGGCAACCGGCTGCGCCCGCGCCTGCTACGATTGCCTGCTATCCTACTATAACCAGCGCGATCATTTTCGGCTCAATCGTCATCTGGTGCGCGATTTCTTACTCCGCCTGACAACCGCTCACACCGAGGCGGGCAGCGGGGAGCGAGACTATAACACGCACTACCACGCTTTGCGCGCCCAGACAGACCCTGACTCTGATTTGGAGCGTCACTTCCTGGATCACTTGTATCGCACCCGGCGACGCCTGCCGGATGCCGCGCAGCAGCCAATCTCCGATGTATTTAGCCGGCCCGATTTCTTCTATGCGCCCAATATCTGTATCTTCTGCGACGGCAGTTACCACGATGCACCCCAGCAGCAAGCCCAAGACAAACAGCTGCGCCGCACGTTGAAGGACCGGGGCTACCGCGTGGTTGCCATCCGCTACGACGCCGATCTGGAAACGCAAATTGCCGCCTGCGCCGATATCTTTGGCGAAAGAGGGAATAAATAGATGAGCTACCAGCCCGGTTCCCTGGTCAGGTATCGCGAGCGCGAATGGGTGGTGCTGCCCTCAGAGCGGCCTGAGCTAATTTTGCTGCGCCCGCTCGGCGGCAGCAGTCGGGAGATCACCGGCGTACCGCTGAGCTTTGCCACCACCTTGCGCCACTCCCTGCCGCACGAGGGGATCGATCCGGCCCAATTCCCCTTGCCGACGGCCGAATCCATTCAAGATCATACGGCCGTCCAACTGATGCAGCAGGCCGCCCGGCTGCTGCTACGCGAGGGCGCCGCCCCGTTCCGCTCGCTGGGCCATCTGTCGGTGCGGCCGCGCCCCTACCAATACGTCCCACTCCTGATGGCGCTGCGCCAGGAGATCGTGCGCTTGCTCATCGCGGATGATGTGGGTGTCGGCAAGACCATCGAAGCCGGCCTGATCGCCC
>JAYRVN010000209.1:0-6061 GCA_041918535.1 Chloroflexota bacterium | reverse complement strand
CCGGACGACCTTCTCCAGGCTGACGCCGGTGGGCAACGGCGTTTGCAGGACCGTCAGATCGCCGTCGTGCAACAAGTTCTTCAGGCGCAGGGCCACGGGGTCCAGGCCGAGGGCTACCGCCAGTTTGTTCATCTGACTCTCGGCCACGAAGCAACCCTGCGGCGCGCCGAAGCCGCGAAAGGCTCCGCCGGGCACATTATTCGTGTAGAGAGCCAGGCTATCCACCTGAGCATTCGGTATCTTGTACGGCCCGCAGACCGTCACATGGGCGTTGCCCAAAACCTTGTTGGACGTGTAGTTATAAGCGCCGGCGTCGAAAAGCACTCTGGCTTCGACGGCGGTGAGACGCCCATCGCGCTTTGCGCCCCAGCGCGCCGTGATCAAACCTTCATGCCGCTTGTGGTGGCCGATGATGCTCTCCTCGCGGGTCCAAATGACGCGAATCGGCCGAAATTCTCCCCTTTCTCCCAGCTTCCAGGCCGCCAACGCCAAGACAATCTGAATTGACATGTCCTCCCGCCCGCCGAATGCGCCGCCCGCCGCCGCATACTTGACGCGCACGCGCTCCTCCGGCAAATTCAGGGCATGGGTGATCTGCCACAAATCTTCGTGTACCCATTGTCCGGCCACTTCCACCGTGATCCGCCCCGCTTCATCCAGATAGCCCAGACCCGCTTCCGGCTGCAAATAGGCGTGTTCCTGGCGCGGCACATGATAGGTTCCCGTCACCACCACATCCGCCGCAGCCCAACCGGCCGCCATGTCCCCTTTGCGGATTTTGTAATGGCGCAGAACGTTTGTGCCGAGCGCCGGATGCACCAGGGTTTCATCCCGCAGAGCGGTCTGAATGGAGTCTACGACGGGTAGGTCTTCCCACGCGATCTGGATGAGGCTGCGCGCCGTTTCGGCCGAATCCTCCGTCTCCGCCACCACAAACGCGACCTGATCCCCCTCCCAGCGGCTAATGTCGCTGCCCGGCAACGGATTGTCCAACCCCACCAGCACCGGCTGATCCTTAATCACCAGCCCATACTCATTCACCGGCACATCTTTGGCTGTGAAGATAGCCACCACTCCCGGCGTTGCTAACGCCGCGCCCAAGTCCATACGCAACATGCGCGCATGCGGCCGGCCGCTAAACACCACCTTCCCGTGCAAAAACGACTCCGGTGTGATGTCTCCCGGATACAACGTCGCGCCGGTCACCTTGCCGGGCGCATCCATGCGATAGAGGGATTGTCCGATGCTCGTCATGCTCTTGTTCCCCTGTACGCTCACCTCAGGCTGCCGGCTCGGCCAGTCGTTCAGCCGCCTGTTCAACCGCCTGGATGATCTTGTAATAGCCGGTGCAACGGCATAGATTGCCGCTGTAGGCTTGTCGGATATGCTCAAGGCTGGGGTGGGGCTTTTCCTCCAGCAATTTGGCCCCGGCCATCAGGAAGCCGGGAATACAATAGCCGCACTGTACCGCCCCTTTTTCAATGAAGCTGGCCTGGAGGGGATGCAAATGGCGGCCGGCCAGCCCTTCAATGGTGACGATTTCCGCGCCCTGCGCGCGCGTCGCCGGCGTCAGACAAGCCAGGACGGCCAGGCCATCCAGGAAGACGGTACACGCCCCACATTCTCCTTCCGCACAACCTTCCTTCGTGCCGGTGAGCCACGCGCCGTCGTCAAGGCGGGCGTCTTCGCGCAGCCAACGCAACAAGCTTTTCGACGCGCCGCCGGCTGCCGACACCGGCAGACCGTTGAGCGTGGTTTCGATAGGCGTATCGGCCGAATGGCCCGCCGCAAATATCGGCCCGGTTGGGAAATGGCCGTCCGTTTTTCCCCACAACAACGCCGGGTCAGCCGGCCATTGCGACCGTTCCTGACCATCGCGTAAAGCCGACAACGCCCGTTGTACCATCACCTGTACCATTTCGCGGCGATATTCGGCTGTGCCGCGCACGTCGTCAATCGGATGAGCCGCCTGCGCCGCTAGGCGAGCCGCCTCGGCGATCGCCGAGGCCGTCAGCGCGCGCCCTGTCAGGTACGCTTCGGCGGCAGACGCGTTGATGATAACCGGGGCCACACTGCCCTGGGTGATTCTAGCCTGGGTGATCACCTCGCCATCGAACCAGAGGATGGCGGTGATATGCACAACCGAGATGGCCTGGGCGCGGCGCAAACCGAGTTTGACGAAGATGCCGCGCGCGTGGGAAGGCAAGGCGGGGAAGCTAATGCGCGTGAGTATCTCATTCGGCCGAATTAACGTCCGGCGCACCCCCAGGTAAAAATCCTCTAGCGCCACCACACGTTCACCCTTGACGGAAGCCAGAGTCAGATTGGCCCCCAGGGCGCGCAGGGGCGAAATCGTATCATTGGCCGGGCTGGCCGTAATGACGTTGCCGGCAACCGTGGCCCGATTGCGCAAAGCAGGTGAGCCCACCTCCCAACAGGCTTGCGCCAGAGGTAAGGCGCGCGCCACAATCAGCGGCGAGGCCACCACCTGATTGTGCGTCACAAGCGGGCCGAGGTGGATTAGCCCTTGCTCATCTTGCGTGATCGTATCCAGGCCGGGCAAACGGGAAATGTCAATCAACACATCCACGCCCGACCGTTGCCCGCGATCCAACTCAATCAGCAGGTCGGTGCCGCCGGCCACTAACCGGGCGCGAGGGCCGTAGTAGTCGAGCAAGGCCAGGGCGTCGGCCGGCGCGCCGGGCGTTTCAACCCGTATGATAGTTTGACCGGGGCGTTGAACGGGATGCATAAACAAACTCCTGAGGCGCAGCAACTAGTCGCTAGGTGGGCCGCCGCGTTGAGACCCGACGTTATTCACTCTTGTTCAAAGTGCTGGCCTAATCCGGCCGGCGGATCACTGCGCAAGAGACCGGCCATATTACGCCTGAGCGTGAGGGGGAGATAACTCAACAATCGAGTGAGGCTGCCACTATTGAAAAAGACCAGCGTCAAAATCATCAGGGGGAACGGCAGCAAGGGGAAAACTTGCACCGGAACGCCGGGTACAACCGCTTGTAAGGTGGTGGCAGCGGCGCGCAACAAACCAAACAAGTACGCTCCCAGGACTACCCGCAAGGGATGCCAGCCGCCGAAAATGACAATAGCCAGGGCGATCCAGCCAAAGCCGGCCGTATGCCGGTGGCTCCAGCCCAGGATAATATGCAAGGAAAAGGCCGCGCCGCCAAAACCGACTAACGCCCCCCCTAACAACGTGTAGAAATAGCGCAGACGAACGACGGGCACACCCCGCGCAAAAGCAGCCTGTGGGCGTTCGCCGGCGCCACGCAGCTTGAGGCCAGGCTGTGTCTTATAAAACCATAACCACATGCCGGCGACGAGGATAAAGCTGAGGTAGGTTATAACATCGTGATGGAAGAAAAGCTGTCCGATGACAGGGATATCACTTAACACCGGGATGGGCCAGGGAGAAACCGAAGGGCCGGGCTGGCGCACAAAGGGTGTGCCGAGAAATGAGCTGAGTTCGATACCCATCAGGGCCAGGACAAAGCCGATGGCGACCTGGTCGCGCTTGAGAGTGATGCTGCCGATCGCCACGATAAGCGCCATTAACATGCCGACCAACATGGCCGCCAGAAAGCCCCAAACCAGACTGCCGGTCGTTTTGGCGACGGCAAAGCCGGTCATGGCGCCAAGCATCATGGTGCCTTCAACAGACAGGTTGATCACGCCGGCGCGTTCGCTGAGGGTTTCGCCCAGGCCGGCGAAAACAATGGGGGAGGAGGCCGCCAGGACGGAGCTTAGGGTTGTCAAGGAGAAGAGGCTGAGCAAGATGTCCATGGGCTATTTCTCCGTGGGGGCGGCGGCGCGGGTGGGATTTCGGCCGAAAATTCTCTCCCGCACTCCCTGCAACAACTCGAACGAAAGCACAATCAGGCCGATCAAAACGCCGCTCAGGGATGAATCCAGCCCTAAGCCCAACGTCATCGCCAGGCCGCCAATCCCGGCGGCGGCAAAGAACAACGCGATGGGGGCGACCAAGACCGAATTGAAATTCGCCAACAAAACCACCAAAATGCCCAGGAAGCCGTAGCCGGAAGAGACATTCACAACAAGTTGGTGACGCACCCCGGTCACTAGCAACGCCCCTACCAGGCCGGCGCACAATCCGCAGGCCAGGTAGGCGGATATCAGCATCCGGTTCGTGCGCACGCCCAGCAAAAAAGCGCCGCGCAAACTACGACCGGTAGCCTTGAGTTGCAAACCCCAAACGGTGCCGCGCAGCGCCGCGTACACCGCCAGCACCACCAGGATCGCCAGAACTATACTCACCCAACTGACGCGTAAGTTGCCCGGGGTGGGCAGCCAGAGGGTGTTCGGCAAGAGGCGAGAAGCGGCCACCGAACTGGTGCCGACCGGTTTCCAGGGGCCGGAAATCAGATAAATGGTGAGCGAAGTCGCCACAAAATTCAGGCCGAGACCGCCAAAAATCTCATTGACCCCGCCGTAAATCTTGAGTAGGCCGGCCAGCATCCCCCAAAGCGCGCCGCCGAGCATGCCCCAGAGCAGGATAGCCGGGATCGCCAATCCACCCGGCGACTCCCACAGATATTGGGCGGCCCAGGTGGCAAAGATAGCGCCGAGGGTAATTTGGCCTTCCACGCCGATGTTCCATTGCCCGGCGCGGAATGTAATCAGCAAACCGGCCCCGACTATGGCCAGAGAGGCCCACACCACCACCGTATCCGCCCGCCGGGTGGCCGTGCCAAATGCGCCGTGGATGAGCGCGCCGAAAACACTGAAGGGGGATTGCTGTAACAGCAGGATCAGGCCGGAGGTGACGATCAGGGCAATCAGAAGGGGCAAAAGGGCGAAGGCGAAGCGGACGAGCGGTTTATTCGGGTTCACAGTCCGGCCTATCAGGTGGATCCGGTTTGGCTGAGGGGCTGTTTGCCGGCGATCAGGTAGCCGAGTTCTTCGACATTGGTTTCGGCCGAATTCAAGATCGCCGTGATCTGCCCATTAAAACATACCAAAATCCGATCGCTATACTGAAACACTTCATCCAAATCGGCCGAAGAGAACAAGATCGCCGTGCCCTCTTCGCGCCGTTTAAGCAGCATCCCCCAAATATAAAGCGCCGACTCCACATCCAGGCCGCGCGTCGGATGTTCCATGATGAGCAGGCGCAAATGGGGGGGCAACAAGGAAATTAAGGCGCGTTGCTGGTTGCCGCCGGACAACGCCTCAACCAGGCTGTCCGGGCGTCCTTTGATGTTGAATTCGCGGATTTTCTCTTGCGCCACGCCGACCCACTGGCTCCAATTCAGACGCGTCCAGGGTGGGCGAGGGCGGGTTTGAAGCCGCTCTGCCAGGGCCAGGTGCTCGGCAATAGACAGGCCGGGGACCAAGCCCTCGCCTAGCCGGTCAGCCGGCATGAAGGCGATCCCCGCCTCGACAAAGGCGCGGTAGGGCAGGTGGGTGAGAGGATGCCCGCCGGCCTCAATCACACCCGTTGCCGGTCGCAACAAGCCCACGCACCCGCGCATGAGCAAGCGCTGGCCCGATCCCTCCAAACCGGCCACCCCGATCACTTCTCCCGCCGAAAGGCTGAGCGAGACTTTCGTCATCTCGAGGCGCAAATCGCGGAATGTGACGTTTTTCAGCTCTAGCGCCGGCGCGCCCAACGGCACAGCCGGGCGCGTCCCCAGGCTAAGGACCTGACCAAACATCAGATGGATCAAGTAATCGGGATCAAAGGGAGCGGCGGCCTGGCCGACAGGGCGTCCCTGGCGCAAGACGGCAACGCGCGAACACAGCTCTTCCACATCCTCCAGCTTATGCGAAACAAACAGGATGGTTTTGCCTTCCGCGGCCAATTGCTTCAGGGTGGCGAAGAGCTTGACCTTTTGGGGCGTGGTAATGCCGGTGGTCGGCTCGTCGAGGATGAGCGTGCGCACACCCAGCCAGAGCAAACGCACGATTTCAAGTTGTTGGCGCTCGCCGACGGTGAGATCGGCTACTAGGGCGTGCGGGTCAAGGTCAAAGTCGAACTGACGGCATAATTGGCGGAAGGCGGATTCGGCCGAACGCCGTTGTT
>JAYRVN010000208.1:0-2955 GCA_041918535.1 Chloroflexota bacterium | reverse complement strand
TGGCGTAATTGGTATAGAAGACCAGGCCGCGCGCGTCAAATGAGCGCAACAACACCATGCGCACGGCCGGCACGCCGGTGGGGCCGACAGTTGCCAGCGCCATGGTGTTGGGTTCGGCATATTGAAAATCGCCCGCCTCGGCGCGGGCCAGGGCCTCTCGAAACCAACGCTCGAACTGCGCCAGCGGGTCGTCCGCCAGGTCGGCGCGTGTCAGTCCGGCTTCTGCATAGGTCACGCGCCAGCCGGTCAGGCTCTCAGGTGTAGTCATGTTTCATCTCCCCAATCAAATTCAAGTTGGATAGAATCGCGCTGCGTGTCCGGCCGCGAACGACGCGGGACCGGCGGCCGACTGCCCCCATGTTTTTCCAGGGCGGCTTGCGCCTGTTGCCTGGCCTCCGGTTGACGCCAGGCGGTTGTCAGGCGGTCTAGGGCAGTCTGCGCCGCGGCGACATGGTCTACGATGGGGGCGGGGTAATTTCGGCCGATTATACACCCGGCGCTCGTCTGCACGGATAGCGGCATTAACCCTGGCGCATGCACAAAGGGTGTTGGTACTCCGGCCAATTCCGGCAGCCAGCGCCGGATGAAGGCCCCTTGCGGATCGCGCTGCCGCGCTTGTTGGGTCGGATCGTCCAGGCGTAAGGGAATCAACCCGGCTGTGCCCGCCACCATCTGCATGTGTGGATAGTGAATGCCTGGTTCGTAATCCAAAAACAACCGCGCCAGGTGCAAAGCTGGCTCGCGCCAATGCAACCACAAGTCATACACGGCAAACGCCGCCACAAGTTGCCGCAGGCGGGCGTCAAGCCAACCCGTTGCCGTCAGGCAACGCATGGCCGCATCTATCAGCGGAAAACCCGTCTCAGCCTGCCGCCACGCGTCGAAGGCCGCCCTATCGAACGCCCCTTCGCGTAGTCCGTCGAGGGCGGGCACGAAGCTGTGAAATTCAGCCGCCGGTTCGTCCTCCAACTGTTGCATGCAGTGACAACGCCAGGCCAGACGGCTCTCAAATGCCTTTAACGCGGCCACCCAGTGCGGATTATCTCCCTGACGTGACACAGCGCGCCGGCGTTGGCGAGTCGCCTGCACCACCCGGCGCAACGAGAGTGTGCCGTAACTCAAGTGAGGACTGAGACGAGAGCAGTCGGCGGCTGCGCTGGCGGGATCGCGCAAGCCGAGGGGGTAGCGCGCACTGCGCTCGGCCAGGAAAGATGCCAACAGCGCCTCGCCGGCGCTTTCACCGCCCGGCTGAGCGAGCAGGCGGCGATCTTTGGGCAGGCGTAGCTGCGCCAGGTCGGGGATACGTCCGGGAGCGATGCCGACCGGCGGCAAGGCGTCGGGTGGCAAGGTGAGGGGCGCGCGCATCCGCCGCTCCCACTCATTGGCCCACCCTGGCCGGGTTGCCAGGCCGCGCACCACGCCGTCAGGCGGGATTTCTGTGAAAGGCAGGTTGTGGTCGCCGGCCCAAGCGCGCACAGCCTGATCGCGCCGGCGCGCCAAATCATTGCCGGTCTCTTCATGCGCCCAGAGTTGGGCAATGGGGTGTTGCTGATGGAGCGAATCCAGCACGGACACGGCTTCTCCGACGCGCACGACCAGGGGTTGGCCGAGGCGGGCCAGGTTATCGCGCAGTTCGAGCAGGCTGGTTTGGATGAAGGTCCAATGGGCGGGATCGAAATCGGCCGCATACAATCGGTCAGGCTCGACGATATATAGGGGCAACACGGGGCCGCGCTGGGCGGCTTCCCATAGCGGCCGATGGTCATGCACGCGCAAATCGCGCTTGAACCAGACAAGTTGAACGGGCGGCTGAGGCATGAGAACAGTAGGGGAGAGCCCAAGCGGGGCCGGCGTGGGCCGCGTTCAGAAAAGGGTGGATTGGGTAGGCCATTCCGGGTAACGAGGGCGTAGGCCGGCCATTTTCTTGAAGCGATTACAGGGGGCGGGGGAATGACCGCTGTAATCGTTGTTGAAGAAGGCATACACGGCGGAGAGATGAGGCAAATTCGGCCGAATTTGCTCCCACCAATGCTGCAAGCGCTCCGTTTGATCCAACACCTCTTGGTCTTTCGACGGAAAACGCCCATGCTCCCCAATGAAACGCACATACACAAAATCTGTTGTCACCTGCAAGAGCGGCGGCAAATGGATGTAATCGGTGGCGACAAACGCCGCGCCGTGCGCCTGCAACAACCCGTATACCGCCGGATTCTCCCATGAGCGGTGGCGAAATTCCAGCGCATAACGCACATCGGCCGGCAAAGCCCGCACAAACGTCGTCAGAGCCTTCACTTGATCCAGGTCGAAGCTCGGCGGAAATTGGAGCAGGATCGGCCCTAGCTTTGCGCCCAGCGCCTGCACACGCGCCACAAAGGTTTGCATCTCGCCCAATTTGTCCATGATCTGCGCCGCATGGGTGATGTCTTTGGGCGTCTTGGGGCAAAAACGAAAATCGGCCGGCGTTTGCTCGCGCCACCGCGCCACCGTCTCCTCGCGCGGCAGGCCGTAGAAGGTGGAGTCTATTTCGACGGCGTTGAAATAGTCGGCGTAGTAGCTCAGGTATTGGCTCGGCTTTAAGCCTGGCGCGTAGAAGGACCCGACCCATTCGTCATAGCCAAAGCCTACCGTGCCCAGACGCCAATCGGTCATGTGCGGAAAGGGTGTATCGGCCGCGCGCAGGTGGCCGACCGTAGCTGGGTGACAAAGCCATCAAAGAAAATCCACATGACCCTATTGTACTCTGTAAACGGCCGCGGGCGCAGGGCAACGTGGCCGTTCGGGCAAGGCTAGGGGCCGATGTCGTTCATGTTGTAGCCGTTTGGGTAGGTGGGGCGCTTTTGTTGGGTGCGCAGATGGGGGAAGCGCATAAGCGGTAGGTGATGGAGCACCTGACCGCGCGCGATCAGGCCCCATTTAACGGCCTGGCGCAGTAATGGCGGGGGCGGGTCAAAGCCG
>JAYRVN010000207.1:0-1645 GCA_041918535.1 Chloroflexota bacterium | reverse complement strand
GACAGCTACTTCGCCTGGAGCTTTGCCGATCAACGCGCCTTCGGCACACAGTACACCCTGACGCTAGGCAGTGGGGAGTCCCCGCGATTCCTGGGCATCTCTGATCTTGAGATCAACGGCCGACCGGTGGACATTCTCGACCGACAAAAAGTCCGCGCTCGTCTGGGCTTGATTTTTGTTAATGAAGAAACCATTGTCTCGCTTGGCGTTATTGATCCGGAAATTGACATGCCCTTCGCCGGGCCTGTGCGCGGCGTCAGCAACAGTGGCTTGCTCAACCTGTCCTTCTATCGGTCGCGGATTGACTTCGGCGCGACGCTGGATACAACCAGTCTGGGCGGCCTGGCCAATGTACGTACCACGCTTGACCATCTGTCTCCGGCCACGACCGGCATTGACCGCTACTGTGACAGCAACGGCTTTTGCAGCGCCATTGACGGCTTGCCGGAGACCTCACCTGCGCTGCCGCTGATCGATTGGTATGAGGCCAGCGGCGCTGCAGTGGGTGGTTATGTCATGACGATCCCAATCTTTGATGTCGCTCCCGGTGTGGCCGAGAATTACTATCGAGATGAGGCCACCGATCCGGACCCTCTTGATACGGGCGATAATTTGCATTACGCAGATACCGGCATTCGCGCCGACGATCCGGGCGACGTGATTACCTTCTTGTTGTCGGCCTTTGTTGTGCCGCCAGGCACGGCCCAGGATGTGGGCGACGACTACTTTGCGCGCATCAATGCGCCCATCACGACTGCGGTAACGCAGCAAAATTTCGGCGATACGCCGACTCCCACACCGACCACGGTGCCGACCGCCACACCTACCGCCACGCCCACTGCCACGCCGACGGCGACGCCCACCCTGACGCCCACGCCCTCGCCGACGCCGACCGCGACGCCGGTGAGCGAGTGGCACTTCTTGCCGGCCATTCGGCGCGCCAATCCATAACGGCAAGAGCGCCGAAGATTTCAAAGCGCTATACTGCAATCGTGTGATCGGCGGCCGTCGACCGCCGATCACAGGCTAAAAAACTGAAAAATTCAAGGAGAAGACCATGCTTCGTAAATCTCGTTTGGCTGTGTTGCTGCTCACTCTGGCGGCCAGCCTATTCTTGTTAGCTTTCCTGACGGCAACTCTGGCCTCTCCCCCTACGGTGGCCGCCTCCCCCATCCCCGATAGCCTCACGTCTTCATCCAATTGTGAGCCGGATGAGCTGCAAGATAATGGCGCCTGGTATCGTTTTTGTGTGCCGCCGGGCTGGGATCAATTAGAGCCGCGCACGCTGATGGTCTACGCGCATGGCTATCGCTGGTATCGCGAACCCGTGGACGTGCCGGATGGGCATATCTGTTTTGGCGACCCCGTTGTTTGTATCAACGACATCGTCAACGATCTTGGCGTTGCCTTCGCTGCCAGCAGCTATCCAGTCAACGGTCTGGCTGTGCTGCCGGCCCTGGATGATCTGGTGCGCATGGTCGGCGTCTTCTCTGACCGCTACGGTGCGCCTGACATCACAGTGATAGCGGGCGTCTCTGAAGGCGGCATCATCACTGCCCTGAGCGTCGAGCGTTACCCCGAAGTGTTTGACGGCGGCCTGGCGGCGTGCGGCCCCATCGGCAGCTGGCGTGACCAGATCGGCTAT
>JAYRVN010000206.1:0-1977 GCA_041918535.1 Chloroflexota bacterium | reverse complement strand
TACCCGCCACGATCCCCAAATGATCCAGCCTTTGTGTCTCATAGTTGTATGCTTGCGTTGTCATGGGCTCAAGCATACTGCCATCTCAAATCCTGACCGGCATTAATTCTCCAATTGTTAAAATCTGGTGCGGAATGTGGGATAGCATGTCACAAAATCAAAGTAAAGAGCAATATCCATTACACCTGTCATGTTTTTCCAGTTATTCTTAAGTATGAAGTCGCTTTACGGCTTGTTATGGCGTTGTAAGCGCCTTCCGAACGCTCAAAATGCAGTTGTTGCAAATGTTAATTAGGCGGGAAAATAAGCTTTGAGGAGTCTGAAGGCTGGTTTTGCCACGTGACAAGTGTCAGACGACCTTTCGGCAACCAGCGCGACAAACCTAAAATGGCCGGCAATTGACTGCGGGGATCATAGTACGCAACCAGGGCATTGGCCTGTCCACGCTCTTGCCAGGCTATAGTGTGCCACAAGTAGCGCAAAGCGTCGGCGCGTCCTGGCTGATGCCACAAATGGCTCAGGCTAATGGGGCGCATGACACCATCCGCTGGGACTACCTGTAACAGCCGGTTGGCGATTTGCATCGAGGTTGGCAATCGCTCTATGTGCATTTCACGCACCCGGTAAGTTTGACTCACACCACAGCCGGCTAATAGTTCGCCGTTGGAGTTGACAACCACGTACATGGTGTGCAGCGGCTGTTCGGCTGGGGCATAGTTCAACCAGGTTTGGAGAGATTCGGCCGAAAATAGGGGCGCGTACTCGCAGTCAGCATAAAACCGATTCAGATTGTCCGCTAACGCTGGCCACTCCGCCATCATGGCTGCGCGCGCCTGCCACCCCTGATGCACACCTGGGGGCCGTAGCCCCGGTTTCACCATAACACGGCCAAAATCACATCATCTTCCGCCAGCAACCTGGCGACGGGCGAGGTCGTGTCAATGCCCCAGACACGCAATTGCATGTCGCCTATCCAGCGGTAACCAAATTCGGCGAACGGGACAGCCAACCACATAAAGAGGTTGATATAAATCCAGAAGAGTAGCGCGACACCGGCCAGGGCGTACCGGGCACGGTGCATGAGTCTGTTAATGGTCAATCGCATGCTGCCACCATTCTGTTGCTGTGCCAGGGGGTAATTGATGGAGTGCCGTTGACGCCTGTTCGTGGAAGCGGCGGGCCATCTGATAGCTCCAGTCTACCGCTTGCATGGTGTCCAGAAGCCGACATACTTCATCGACGTCGTCGCGTGTCAGAGGTGGGTTTTCTAACAGCGCAGTCAGGCGCGCCTGTAACGGGTGACCGGTCAATGAGCCGGCGTAAATGACAGGCAGTGTGAACAGTCCGCGGCCCAGGTCTTCCCGCAAATCACGACAGTCGCTATATATGGCATCCCGCAGGCCCAGGTTATAACCCAACGCACTGAGCAACTCCAGTACATCCCCCTGGTCGGTCGCCAGCCGTCCCCCGCTCCAGGCAACGGCAGCGAAGGCTGAGCCGGAAGCGCCAATGATGTTCTCGAAGTAAGCGTCTAGTTGTCGAGTGGTAGGCGGGTGGCTCTGGGCGCGTGAGGCCAACAACCAGGCCGTGTGGAGGCGGCGCTGTACCGCCTGAAAAACTGTTCCTGCCACCGGCAAGTAGGTGAGGCACAGATTGGCCGCCGCCAACACGCCGCTGGCAATAGGTAGAGCCTGGCGCGCGCCCCGCTCATTCCAAGGCGCAGCCGCCCCATCACCATCTTGCAAGTCGTCCAGGATACGGGCGGCTAATAGGCTCAAGCGCCAGTAGGCGCCCAGCGGGATGGCGCTTTCGACATCCCCACCAGCAGTTAGGCAGGCCAAGAGGGGTAGAGAGAGTGGCCGCGCATGTGTGACGCACTGGCGCTCGTTCCAGTTAATGATATGGGCAATCAGGTCAGGCCAGTCGGTTTCAGACAAAATATGTGCGCGCAGGAAGGCGCCGATGTCTGCGTGCCAT
>JAYRVN010000205.1:0-8701 GCA_041918535.1 Chloroflexota bacterium | reverse complement strand
TAAGGTGGGGCGTGAAATGGGGGTGATTGGGGCATGAGGGAGGATTCGGCCGAATTTTCTCTTTCCCTACCCATCCTTGCCCTTTCGCGCTATACTATGCCGCATTGCGTCATGAACGCACACTCGGCTGGAGCCATTTACCCGGCCCCGCCAAAGGATCATGAGCCATGAATTTTGGTGTGCCAAAAGAAGTTAGAGACCTCGAAAAACGCGTGGGTCTGACGCCTGTGGGGGTGCGCACCCTCGTCCAGGCCGGACACACCGTCTACGTTGAACGAGATGCCGGGATCGGCGCCGGTTTCCCGGATGAAGTCTATCGTGAAGCCGGTGCGCAAATCGTCTATTCGGCCGCCGAAGCCTATGGTCGCGCCGATACCGTGGCCAAAGTCACCCGCCCTACCGCCGCCGAACACACCCTGTTCCGGCCGGGTCAGGCCATTTTCTCCTTCCTCCACCTGCCGGTCGCCTCGCCCGACCTGTATGATGCGCTCGTCAAGTACAATATTACCGCCATTGCCTACGAATTGATTCAGGAGCCGGATGGGACGCTGCCCGTACTCATCCCCGCCAGCGAGATCGCCGGGCGACTTGCGCCTGTGATAGCCGGCCATCTGCTCATGCAATCTTATGGGCGTGGCGTGCTGCTGGGTGGCGTGCCGGGCGTGCCGCCGGCTGTGGTGGTTATCCTGGGCGGCGGTGTATTGGGCATCAATGCGGCGCGAGCCTTTGCCGGGGCGGGGGCGGAGGTTATCGTGTTGGATTGGGACATGCGTCGGTTACGGCGGGTGGATGAGTTAATGGGCAGCCGCGTCACCACCATGTTCGCCACCGAATACAACCTTCGGCGCACGGCGCTTTTCGCCGACGTCCTGGTCGGGGCGGTTTCCAGCCCCGGTGAGCGCGCGCCTATCCTGGTGGACGAAGACACGATCCGGCGGATGCGCACGGGCACGGTGATTATGGATTTCTCGATTGACAGCGGAGGTTGCACCGCGACCAGTCGCCCGACCAACCTGCGCAACCCCACCTATATCTATGGCGGCGTGATCCATTACTGTGTGCCCAACGTCACTGCCGCGGTGGCCCGTTCAGCCAGCCACGCCTTCACGAACGGTGCCATCCCTTATCTCCTGACAGTGGGCGAACACGGTATGGTCGGCGTCCTGGCAAAAGACGCCGCTTTGCTCCAGGGAATCGTGATGTATCAGGGGCAATTAGTGCACCCGACCATCGCGCGCGCCCTGGGGCGTGACGTGGAAGTCAACTTGTCACGCGGAGGCCATGCATGAGTTGGGAACAAATTTACCGGCAGAAAGTAACCGACGTGGATACGGCTCTGGCATGTGTCAAGTCCAATAACCGCATCTATATCGGCGGCGGCGCCGGCGTGCCGGTTCAATTAACCAAACACCTGGTTGACCGGGCGCATGAAATCCGTAACGTGGAGATTACGCACATCTTGACCTTTGCGGACGCGCCCTACATTCGGCCGGAATATCAAGAGTCGTTTCGTGTCAATGCCTTGTTTATCGGGGCAAATGTGCGCCAGGCTGTGCAAGAAGGCCGGGCGGATTTCACGCCGGTGTTTCTCTCGGAGATTCCGCGCCTGTTCAAGCAAGGGCATCTGCCTCTGGATGTGGCCTTGATTTCCGTGTCGCCGCCGGATGAACATGGTTTCTGTAGTTTCGGCGTGGAGGTGGGCACCACCAAGCCGGCGGCTGAAAGTGCGCGCTGTATCATTGCGGAGGTCAATCGCCAGATGCCGCGCACGTTGGGCGACAGTTTCATCCATGTCAGCCGTCTGACTCATGTCGTGGAGACGAACTATCCCTTGCCGGAAGCGCCACAGGGCGGGGGCTCGGCGGTTCACCTGCGCATCGGCGAGATCATCGCCGGAATGATCCCGAACGGGGCAACGGTGCAGACGGGCATCGGCAGCATCCCGGATGCGGTGCTGCAAAACCTGATCGGCCACCGTGATCTCGGGGTGCACACGGAACTATTCTCGGATGGCGTGATCAATCTGGTGAACGAGGGTGTCATCACCTGCGCCCAGAAGAATTTCCATCCGGGCAAAATGGTGGTGGGGTTCTTGTTCGGCACACAGCCGCTATATGAATTCGTCAACAACAATCCGATTGTGGAGATGCACCCGACGGATTATGTCAACGATCCGTTCAACATTTCCCAGAACGATAAGATGGTGGCGATTAACTCAGCCTTGCAGGTAGACCTGACAGGGCAGGTGTGCGCCGACTCGATTGGCCCGCGTTTGTATAGCGGGGTGGGTGGGCAGATTGATTTCATTCGCGGGGCGTCGCGTTCCAAGGGCGGTATCCCGATTATTGCCCTATCGGCTACAGCCCGCGATGATACGGTCAGCCGGATTGTGCCGATGTTGTACGAAGGCTCCGGCGTGGTGACGACGCGTAACGATGTGCATTTTGTGGTGACCGAGTTCGGAGCGGTCAATCTGTACGGCAAGTCCATTCGGGAGCGGACGCGGCTGCTGATCAGCATCTCGCATCCGAATTTTCGGGATGAACTGACGCAAGCGGCCAAGAAGCTGGGGTATTTGTAGGGTTTGAGCGCGATTGGTTGGGAAAACAGGCTGCGGGCTTTGGGCTGGCCGCGCCTGCAGGGAGGTCTGATAATGAGCGTTCAGCGTCGAATCGCCGCCTGGTTGATGATATTGTCCGGCGTCACCCATGTGGCGCAGTTGTTTGTCTACGAAACGGAAATTAAGGTTCTGGGAGCGGCCGGATTCGGGGTTATCTACTTCACGATCGGCCTTCTTTTGTTGTTGTGGCGTTCCCGCGTGCCGTTATGGCTAGGCGCGATTCTGCCGGTAATCGGCGGCTTGGCCGGTGTGGCCCGCTTTATAACCCAGCCTAATCCGTTCAGCGTCTGGCATGTGGCGATTGATGTCGTTGTCGTCAGCCTGTGCATCTACTGTCTGCGACGGGGTGCGTGAGGGGCGATTCGGCCGAATCGCGTACCGCGCGGCACAGGTCGGGCAAGGCGGCGATCACCGGCAGGCTGAGGCCTGCTTCCCAGGCCAGGGAGTGGGGCTGAACGCCGAAGAGGATCAGTTCTGGCGGTTGCCGGTCAAGCGCTTCGGCCAGGGCTAACGCCTCGGCCAATCCGGCTGTGTGCAGCGTGCCGGTGAGGGGGTGACGGCTCAAGCGGGTTTGGGAGAGATCGACGCGTTGCCACCGGCCGGGGGGTGAATGAATTTCGGCCGAATCCACCACAATCACCCGCGCATACCCTTCCCATAACAGCAGCATCTCCAGCCCGGCCGTTCCGCCATCCAACAACGTCACCCCGGCCGGCGCGCCCTGGCTGTGCAAGGCAGCAATCACCGCCGGGCCGACGCCGTCATCGCCGCGCAGAGGATTGCCTAGCCCTAACACCAACGTGTGCGCGTTGTCAGGCATTAGTCGGTTGCCGCCGCCGGCGCATCTTCCATTTCGATGTCCAGGCTGACCAATTGCACCGCATCCCCGTCTTGCGGGCGCACCTCCCGACTGTTACAGGCGGGGCAGGTCGGCGGTTCCAGCGGTGCGACGAAAGTCTGCTCGCATTCGTCGCAACGCCACACAGTCGGCAGCGCCTCAAAATTTAGCCGCGCCCCTTCGCCCAAAGTTCCCCGGCTGATGAATTCCCAATAAAATTGGATGCTGTCCGGCGTGATTTCGCTGAGTTGTCCAATGGACAGATTGACTGCCAGCAAGCGGCGCGCGCCCGCCTGTTCGGCATGGGTCAGGGCGGCGCGCAGAAGCGTTTCGGTGAGGGCTAGTTCGTGCATGGGCGAGGGGTCAAACAAACTCAACCTGGACGAGATGTGTGGAGCAGGAGATGCAGGGGTCATAGGCGCGCACCAGCATTTCCATCTTCAGGGCGATCTCCGCTTGCGGTCGGTCAATCACCTGGGGCACAAGGGCGCGCATATCCCGCTCGATGTTCGCCAGGTTTTGCCCGGTGGGGATAATGCAATTGGCTCCCACGATGAGGCCGTCCTCGATGGTATATTGGTGGAAGAGTGTCCCCCGGGGCACTTCGCAGGCGCCGACGCCCTCACCGCTGAGGCGGGTCGGAGGGATGGGTTCTTCCCAACGCACGCCGCGCACCAGCAGTTCGTCAATCAGCTCAATGCTGTCTTCGATGCAATGGGTGATCTCGACGACTTGAGCCACAGTGTTGAGGAAGGGGTTGGTCAATTTCGGCCGAATCCCCAAACTTTCCGCGGTCGCCTGGGCGCGTGGGTGCAGGCGGTCGTAATTCAGGTTGAAGCGCGCCAGAGCTCCCACCATGTAAGACTCGCGCGCGTGGCGGGTGAGTTTGGCCGAAGAGTGCGGAACCAGATATTCGTTGGTGAAGGCGCGATACTCCTCCACCGGCCAGACGCCGCCATCGCTGCTGACCAGGTCGCCATCAACAAACCCATAGCGCGTCGCCGGTCGCAGCGCCACATACTCCGTCTCGCGTGAGAAGGCCGGCAACTCCACCGACTGAAACAAAGCCACAGTAGCGGATACATCGGCGCGAGCGGCGATCAGCCGCCGGCGTAACTCGCGCAAGTCGGCGGCGGTGGGGAAGTGGGTGAAGCCGCCGACCGTCATCGCCAGGGGATGGGTGTGTCGCCCGGCCACGATTTGGCAAATATCGCCGGCCAGCTTCTTCAGGCGCAAGGCGCGCAGAACCACCTCCGGCGCGCTTTTGGCCAGCGGGATGACGCTGCCTGCGCCTAGCAAGTCAGGCGCGACCAGCATGTAGGCGTGCAAAGTGTGGCTATCCAACATTTCGCCGGCAAAATTGAGTTCGCGTAGTAACCGTGTTTGTGGGCTGGGTTCAATGCCTAGCGCTTTTTCTGTGGCGCGTAGGGAAGTGGTAGCGTGGCCCACGGCGCAAATGCCGCAGATGCGGGAGGTGATATGGTGCGCCTCACCATAGGGTCGCCCGCGCAACATGGCTTCAAAAAAGCGGGGCGTCTCGACGATGGCGAGTTCGCACTTTTCCAGGACGCCGTTTTTGACATCAATGGTGATATTGCCGTGCCCTTCGACACGGGTAATGTGGTGGATATTGAGAGTGACTTCAGACATGGAGAGCCTCACGGGCTACAGGGGAGGTCTGATTGGTTAGGAACATGGTCAGGCGGTCTTGGGCGGATTCGGCCGATAATCCGTGCGCTATCATCACTGCCTGCAAGCCGACAAGATTCGGCTGACTCAGCAAGCCCCGGCAGCCCACACAGGTGAAGCCGTAGGCCGGGCAAATCGCCTGACAACCGCCCCGGCTGATCGGCCCCAGACACATTTCGCCGCGCATATAGCGGCAAATTGTGCCGCGCAGCTTACACTCCTGGCAGACCGCGTATTCCGGCAAGCGCGGCAGCCGCCCTTGCAACAGCGCCGAGACAGAGCGAACGAACTCCTTACGGTCAATCGGGCAACCCGGGATAATGGCATCCACTTTGATGACGGCGCTAATCGGACGGGGCGCATAGGTCTCATACCACTCGGCGTGTTCGGCATAGACGTAACGGCGCACCGCGCCCGGCTCTTGTTGATTGCGGATGGCATTGATGCCGCCCAGATGGGCGCAAGCCCCCAAAGCCACGGCCAACCTGGCGCGTTCGCGGATGTCTTGCAGGCGCGGCTCGTCGCTGGGGCGCGTGCAGGAACCTTCGATGATGGCGATGTCGTAACTCTCGCTCTTGCCGGTCATGGCTTCGCGAAATTCGACAATGTCAATCACATCCAGTAACTCAGGGTGAGTTTGCAAGGTGTCCAGGATGGTGAGTTGGCAGCCTTCGCAACTGGTGAAATCAAAGAGGGCAACCTTAGGTTTGGTCGCCGGCGTTTCAACGGGCATCAGGGTTTCTCCTGTTGAGGCAAAAGTAAAAAGTCAACGACACAGGCGGGAGTCTCCATTTAACCGTCACCCCGGATAGGGGAGTATGCGTCTTCATTATGCCTGCGCCGCTCTTGCGCGCCAATTGACATTCATCCACTCTTCGCCTGCCGGATGTCACATTCCGATCCATCGGCTGCATGAACGACCAACGGGCAAGTCTAGCTTCCAGCTTGCCCGTTGGCAGGCGCAGAACGTTGGGGATTGCGGGTAGGGCCGGCTTCAAACCGGCCCGTGCTCTTCTATTCCACGCTCTCGCGTCGCGCGTAGTAAGCATCCAGCAGCATGAATAAGCCGGCCACAATGAACGGCGAGGCATACAGAAACGTCGCCAATCCAGGAGTCTCGTTCACTGTGGCGTAAGTGAGAATCCCCAGGCAAGCGCCGCCCAAAAGGCTGACAAAACCGCCCCAGCCTTCCTGAAACCAGCCGATAACCAGGCCGACCGTGGCGCAGATTAAAATGACCAGGAGCGCCAACGGTGTTCTCTCTGCCTCTGCGCCCGCCTGCATGATCCCGTCCACCAGAAAGACGCGTACATATAGCAGACCGGTGACAAAGGCCAGAGCCTCGATCCAGCGCGCCGTTACATGAAACTGCTTGATGTTTTCCTGACGATGGGAAGAAGTTGATGTGCTGCTCATCTCGCACCTCCGAGGGCTGGTTTCCCATTGATTCGGCCGAAAATTTACCCCGACCCCTTCGCCGGAAAACCGCGCCGTGTTCGCTTCTTACTCCATACAATAAACCAAAATCGCGGCGATCCCTAGTGACGGAAATCACCTATCCGGCATGACATACGCAGGGATTGCGCCCGGCGCAAACCCTGCGTCATTTCGCCCGCCTCGCCTTCCGGCAGGCTCAGCTCTAGCGCCCTCCTGAGTGTGGCTTAGAACAGGCCGACAACCCGGCCGTCATCATCCACATCCACCCGCATATAGGCGGGTTCGCTGCCCAGACCGGGCATTGTGCTGATCTCGCCCAGCAAGGGATAAATGAAGCCCGCTCCCACCGAAGCGCGAACTTCGCGCACAGGGATGGTGTAGCCGCGCGGCGCATTCTTGAGTTTGGGGTCGTGGCTGAGGCTGAGCGGCGTTTTCGCCATGCAAATGGGCAGATGACCGAAGCCGTTCTGCTCATAACTCTTGAGCTGGCTCTCGGCTGTGGCTTCGTAGGTTACCCCGGCCGCTCCGTACATTTGGGTGGCGATGATCTCAATCTTCTTCTTCAGCGGCAGATCTAGCGGATAGAGGAATTGGAAATTCACCGGCTGTTGCGTGGCCGTGATGACAGCTTGCGCCAGGTCTGTGGCGCCTTGGCCGCCCTGCGCCCAATGATCGCTCATGACGGCAATCGCCCCAGCCGCTTCGGCCGCTTTTTCTACCAGCGCCACTTCGGCCGCGCTATCCGACTCGAACTTGTTCACGGCCACCACCACCGGCACGCCAAAGCGACGGGCGTTACTGATATGCGCTTCCAGATTCGCCAGGCCGTTTTCCAGCAGCTTGAGATTCTCGGTCGTATAAGCCGCATCGAGTGGACGGCCGGGCGTCACTTTCGGCCCGCCGCCGTGCATTTTGAGGGCGCGAATGGTCGCCACCAGCACCACGCAGTCGGGGATCAAGCCGGACACGCGACATTTAATGTCAAAAAACTTCTCCATGCCGATGTCGGCGCCGAAGCCGGATTCTGTGACGACGTAGTCGCCGAGGCGCAAGGCCACCTGATCGGCCAGGATGGAGGAGTTGCGATGGGCGATATTGGCAAACGGCCCGGCGTGGACGAAGGCGGCCTGCCCCTCCAACGTTTGCATAAGGTTCGGATGCAGGGTGTCCTTCATGAGCACGGTGGCCGCCCCGGCCACTCGCAGGTCTTCTAGCGTGATGGGGCGTTTGTTTTTGTCCAGGCCGATAACGATTCGGCCGATTCGCGCCCGCAAATCCTTCAGGGCCGAGCTGTAATCTACGCCGTTGACCAACGCCAGGATAGCCATCAGTTCGCTGGCAACCGTGATGTCGAAATTGGTCTGGCGCGGCCGACCGTCGTCTTTTTCCCCCAGACCAACGATGATCTTGCGCAGGGCGCGGTCGTTGACATCCAACACCCGATTCCAGGTGAGGCTATAAGGGTCAATGTCCAGTCGTTTCAAGCCGATTTCTGCCAGCTTGGCGTCGCTGAGCCGATCTTCGTGATACCAGCGGGCATCAATCGCGGCGGCGATAAGATTGTGCGCAGCCGTGATGGCGTGAATGTCGCCGGTCAGGTGCAGGTTGAAATCTTCCATCGGCAAGACCTGGCTGTAGCCGCCGCCGGCGGCGCCTCCCTTGATGCCAAAAGTTGGCCCCTGGCTGGGCTGGCGAATGGTGGCGATGGCGTTCTTGCCGAGTCGTCCCAGCCCCTGCACCAGGCCGATGGTGGTGGTGGTTTTGCCTTCGCCCAACGGGGTGGGGGTGATGGCGGTGACTTCGATGTATTTGCCCAGGGGCCGATTAGCCAGCCGTTTGAGGGTGTCCAGGTGGACTTTGGCTTTGTTGCGGCCGAAGGGGATGAGTTCGTCCGGCTGTAAACCAATAGCGGCGGCGATTTCGGTAATCGGCCGAATCTCAGCCGCTTGCGCGATTTCCAGATCGGACGGGACAGGTTTGGCGAAAGTAAGAGTCATAGCATGCTCCGGTGAAAGGGATGATGATAAGTCAAAGGGAATAGGTGATATAGGCTGAGAAATCCTCAACAAATGCGCGGCAGCAATTCGCCGGCGGGCAGATCAATCACGCGCCGGCTG
>JAYRVN010000204.1:0-4550 GCA_041918535.1 Chloroflexota bacterium | reverse complement strand
GGCGATGGATGCCAGCAACATGATGAAGCCGGCCCTGGCTCGTGGGGAATTGCAGTGTGTCGGGGCCACAACCCTGGACGAGTATCGCCAACATGTGGAAAGGGATAGCGCCCTAGAGCGACGCTTTGCCCCGGTATTTGTGGGCGAGCCGACCATTCAAGAAACGATCGAAATGTTACGGGGGTTACGCGGGCGTTATGAGGCGCATCATGGAGTGACTTTCTCCGACGATGCCCTGGTCGCAGCCGCCAAGCTTTCGGCCCGCTATGTCACCGACCGTCATCTACCTGACAAAGCGATTGATCTGATGGATGAGGCGGCGGCCAAGCTGCGCGTGGCTTTGCACACGCTGACGCCGGAGCTTAAAGAACTCAAGAAGAACATTGAACGACTTAAATCGGCCGAAGAAGAAGCTGTTATGCAACGCGATTACGAGCGGGCCGCCAATCGCCGGACCGAGCGCTTGCGCCTGGAACAAGAGTCGGCGGTTGCTTATGACAAGTGGCAAGCGGACAATTCGTTGGATGAGATTGTGGACGACGATGACATCGCCGAGGTGGTCTCCGCCTGGACCGGCATTCCCATTAAGCAAATGCTGGAAACGGAAGCAGACAAGCTTCTGCACATGGAGGAGCGCCTGCACGAGCGCATCGTGGGGCAAGACCGAGCGATTGTGGCCCTGTCCGATGCGATCCGACGGAGCCGCTCCGGTTTGAGCGATCCGCGTCGGCCGATCGGCTCCTTCATTTTTCTGGGTAGCTCCGGCGTGGGCAAGACAGAAATGGCCAAAGCCCTGGCCGAATTCCTCTTCGACGACGAAGACGCGCTGGTGCGCGTTGACATGAGCGAGTATCGCGAGCAACACACGGTCAGCCGGTTGTTTGGCGCCCCGCCCGGTTATGTGGGTTATGAACAAGGCGGCCAACTAACAGAGCAGGTGCGGCGGCGGCCTTATAGCGTGGTCTTGTTCGATGAGATCGAGAAAGCGCACCCCGATGTTTGGAACGTTTTGCTGCAAATGTTGGACGACGGCCGCTTGACTGATGGTCAAGGTCGCGTGGTTAATTTCCGCAATGCCGTGGTCGTGATGACCAGCAATGTGGGCACCTCGTTTGTCAAACGGTCGGGCGCACTTGGTTTTGGCGGCATGGGCGATTCAGATGACCAGCAGGCGCACCGCAACATCGAAGATGCTCTGAAACGAACCTTCCGGCCAGAATTCATCAACCGGATTGACGAGATCATTATCTTTGAACCACTCCGGCGCGAAGATGTGATCGAGATTGTTGACCTGCAATTAAAGGACATTCGCAAACGGCTATCCGACTACGCCTTGGAGATCGAGCTGACACCAGCGGCGAAGGAATGGCTGGCTGACCAGGGCTTCGATCAAGATTTTGGCGCGCGCCCCTTGAAACGGGCTCTGCAGCGTTATGTAGAAAGCCCTCTGTCGGTGCGTATGCTGAAAGGCGAGTTTGCCAAGGGAGATCGGGTGCAAGTGGATATGGAGAACAACGAGTTGGTATTCCACAAGCAACCCGTGGCCGAATTGATTCCTGCCTAAGACGCCGGTCAAGCTACGAGAATTCCTGGGTTCATGCCTGAAGTATGCTAAGGGCGGCAAGTCGCGATGCCAGCGGCTTGTCGCCCTTTGTGTTACCTGCCGATTGAAAATACCGGCCAGTGGGGGGAGGCGTCTACCGCGATTCAGGTTTGATTTTCGCCCACCGGTTCCCCATCCATGCCCGTCCAGTGCGGGCGGCATAGCCGCATGGTTGTTGTTTGATGACGCCAATCTAAGCGGCCATAGGCTTGCACGCGGATGTAGTTGTCGGTGTACCCGGCCCAACGCACGCCCCGATCGTCGGCGCCGACCGGCGACTCCCACAACACCGGCAAGACACGCCCTTCAAAGCGCCGATGAAAGGCTAAACTCAACGTCTGGCCCAGAGCCAACATGCGTTGAGTGCGTTCTTTCTTAGCGGCGGCCGGTGTTTGATTCGGCAGCGTGGCGGCGACTGTGCCGGGGCGCGGGCTGTAGGTGAAAACGTGCAGCCGAGAGAAGGCCAACGAGGCCACATACTCGAGACTCATTTGAAAATCAGTTTCCGTCTCGCCGGGGAAACCGCAGATGATGTCGGTGGTCAGGCTGAGGTCGGGGATGGCGGCGCGCGCCGCCTCAACCAGGGCGCGAAAGCCGACTCGTGTGGTGCGGCGCGCCATACGGCGCAAGGTGTTGTCGCAGCCGGATTGCAGCGGCAAATGTAAATGTGGTAACAGGCGAGAATTCTGCCACAGGCAGAAAAAATCGGGGGAGATGTCCCATGGCTCCAGAGAGGAAAGGCGCAAGCGGGGCATGTCGGTGTGAGTCAAAATGGCTTGCACCAGATCGTATAGAGTGACTGGGCGGTCAAAATCCTGACCATAGCTGCCCAGGTGCACCCCGGTGAGAACGGCTTCCCGATAGCCGACGGCAGCTAACTGTTGGATTTCCGCCACAATATCGGCCGAACGGCGGCTAACACTGTCGCCGCGCGCCAGCGTGGTGATACAAAAAGTACAGCGATTGCGACAACCATCCTGGACTTTAACGAAGGCGCGGGTGTGGCTCAGACCGCCGACAGACACATCGCGGGCCAGGGGTTCACGCTCGAACAGCGCTGTTTGGACGCTCACTTGCGGATCGAGGATGTGAATGAGCTGATCTTTGTCACGATTGGCGGCAACATGGGTGACGCCGGGCTGGCGGAGCAGCGGCGTGGGATGGAGGGTGGCGTCACAACCGGTCACGACGATGCGGGTTGCGCTGTTTTGGTGGTGGATGCGGCGGGTGTGTTGGAGGCTGTCGCGTGACGCCTCGGCCGTAACGGCGCATGTGTTGAGAACGGCGACTTCAGATTCGGCCGAATCCGTCACCACCTCATGCCCGGCCGCCAATAATTGCCGTCCCAACGTCTCCATCTCGCTCTGATTCAAGCGACAACCAATGCTGTGCAGATAGAATTTCATAATCGCCGCGCTCTCATTCTCGCCGTTTACCACCGTCCGGGCATTGTACCACACCCCCCGACAGCGGTCAGGCCTGGTCGGCGCGCTCAGATAGCTCCAACCAACGCTGCATGCGTGTGTCTAGCTGAACGGCCAGGGCTTCCAATTCGGCCGAAAGTGCCTGCAAGCGCACATAATCACTCCCGGCCGTCAGCAACGCCGCCTGCAATTCCGCCTGACGCCCCTCCAAAAGCTCGATCTCCCGCTCCAGATTCTCCACCTCTCGCGCCTCTTTCCAACTCAGCTTGTGCGCTGGCGCAGGAGCCGGCGCGGGCATATTGGCTGTAACCTGCGGCGTCGATCGCTGCGTAGTTATCTGCGCCGCCAGTTCGCGGTAGGTGGCATACGGCGTGGGAAATCGCGTGCCTAACAAACCCGCTTCCAGACTCACCAGGAAATCCACATTCCGATCCAGAAAGTAACGATCGTGGCTGACCACCACCAGGCAACCCGCAAATTGATCGAGAAATTGCTCAAACACTTGCAAAGTCTCGATATCCAAATCATTCGTCGGCTCATCCAGAAAGAGAACATTGGGCTGGCGGCTCAAAATGTGCAGCAGATATAACCGCCGCCGTTCACCCCCGCTGAGGCTGCGCAAGCGGTTACGCTGGTCGGCTCGGTTGAAAAGAAACCATTCCAGGATTTGCGCCGCCTCCAGACGCTCCCCGGCGGCCGTGGTAATCAAAGGCGCATCACGCTCGATGAAATCCAACACGGTGGCGTCAGTCTGACCCGCCAGGTCGGCGCTATGCTGGTCATAGTAGCCCAGCCGCACCGTATCCCCCCAGACAACCGTGCCGGTGTCGGGCGGGACTTTTCCGGCCAGGATATTGAGCAGCGTCGTCTTACCGGCGCCATTGGGGCCAACCACGCCTACCCTGTCGCCGGGATGCAATTCAAAGTCCATTTGCTCAAAGAGCGTGTTGCCGGCGAAGGTCTTGCTCAGATTGTGCGCCGCCAACACCTTCTTGCCCAATCGCCGCCCGGCCAAAGCCATCACCAACTGCTCTTCGCGTGAGTCGTAGCGGATTTCCTGCAATTCGGCGACCCGTTGCTTGCGAAATTTTTGCTTCGTGCCGCGCGCTTTAACGCCCCGCCTTAACCACTCCAGCTCGCGCCGAATCAAAATGCGCCGTTTCTCCTCCTGGGTGGCAAGCTGTTGCTGACGCCTTTCCCGTAGCTCCAGAAAAGTTGTGTAGTTGCCGGAGTAGACGGCCAGTTCACGCCGATCGAGTTCGACAATGCGATTGGCGACGCGATCGAGAAAGTAACGGTCATGCGTCACCATGAGCAAGGCGCGGGGCACGCTGCGCAGATACTCTTCCAGCCAGGCGATGGTATCGGCGTCAATATGGTTGGTCGGTTCGTCCAGGATCAGGAGATCAGCCGGGTCAAGCAAACCGCGCGCTAGAGCCAGCCGTTTCTGTTGACCGCCGCTGAGCGTGCCCACCAGAGCTGCATAATCGGTCAGACCCAAGCGGGTTAGAATGATCTTGGCC
>JAYRVN010000203.1:0-6020 GCA_041918535.1 Chloroflexota bacterium | reverse complement strand
GCACTGCTTGACGACGTTGGGAGTGGAGTATCGGGCGCTGGGCGGGCATTTCACTGTGTTCCATCACACGCAACTGATTGCGGACCTGGTGGGCCGCGGCCGGTTGAAACTGACCGGCAGCAGTCATTTGGAGCATGTCACTTTCCACGACCCATGTTATCTGGGCCGGCATAACGGCGTTTATGCCGATCCACGGCGGGCGTTGGCAGAGGCAGGGGTGACGTTGCTGGAAATGGGTCGCAACCAGGCGAATTCCTTCTGTTGCGGTGCAGGCGGCGCGCAGATGTGGAAGGAAGAGGAGCATGGCAGCGATGCGGTGAATCTCAACCGTTATCGCGAGGCGCGCGCTACGGGGGCGACGACGCTGGCGGTGGGGTGTCCTTTCTGCGCGGTGATGATGCGCGACGCCAACGGCAAGCAGGGCAACGCGCTGCAAATTAAGGATGTGGCGCAGATTGTGATGGAACGGTTGGAGAAGGTGGATTCGGCCGAAATTGCGCATTAACCCCCATCTTCCTTTCCCATTTGTGGTACAATTTTTGGGGCGAGATGAATCTCGCCCTTTTGCCTTCTCCAACACGCTACCAAGGAGCGCCTGTGAGTAAGCGACTTTTTCTTCTGTGGCTGTGCGGACTGAGCCTGGTGGCTCTGACGAGCGCCTGCCGCGCCAAGACCAAAACCTTCCTGGAGCCCTTCGACGCGGTGGGCAGTTGGCGCGTGGGCCCGGATGTGGATGCGGAAGGAACCATCGCCAACGGCGTCTACGAACTCTATGTCAAAGCGGCAGTCGGCCTCAACTGGACGACCGCCGGCCTGGAATTTGGCGACGGCAGCTATAGCGTGGAAGCCCAACAAACCGCCGGGCCAATAGACGCGGGCTACGGCATGATGATCCGCGTGGATGAGGGCGACGAGCCGGATAGCGGCAATTCCGATGATGCGTTTTACCTGTTTGAGATCAGCAGCGACGGCTATGTCTGGATTGGTCGTTGCGAAAACGGCTGCGCCACCGAGACGATCCTCGTCAATACCTATTGGTTTGAGTCGGACGCCGTCCGTCAGGGCCTGGATCAGGTGAACACCCTGCGCGTGGAGGCCGAGGGCGGCAATATGCTGTTTTCCGTCAACGGTGTCGAAGTGGGGCGGGCCAGCGATTATACATTGACCAGGGGAGACATCGGCCTGCTGGTGGAAACTTTGGGCGCGGGCGAGGTGCGCGTGCAATTTGACAATTTTCAGGTGACGCCTCTGGCTCGCTGAAACGGCGAGGCGGGATTCGGCCGAAAATTGTCTCTCCCGCCGCCCTCCGGGTAAAATAGCCCGGTTATTCGGCGCGATTGTCGCTGCCGCACCCTCTCACATCTCTATAGCCGCCCGGCGCAACCCGCCTTGCGCCGTTCTGAAGGAAGGTCACAGACAATGATGGGTCTACAAGAGACCGCGTTTGCTGTTCGCGAGATTCTAACGGATGCAGAAATTCTGCGCGACTATCGGCTGATGTGCGAAAGTCGCCAGATCAGCCTGATTGGCCGGCGCGAGGTGCTGAGCGGCCGGGCCAAATTCGGCATTTTTGGTGACGGCAAAGAAGCGGCCCAAATAGCCCTGGCAAAAACCTGCCAGCCTGGCGATTTCCGTTCTGGTTACTATCGCGGGCAAACTTTGATGCTGGCGCTGGAGCTGCTCACCACACAACAATTCTTCGCCCAGCTTTATGCCCACACCGACCTGGCCGCCGAGCCGCACTCGGGCGGGCGACAGATGAACGCTCACTTCGCCACGCGCAGCCTCAACCCCGATGGTAGCTGGCGCGACCTGACCCGCGCGTTCAACAGTTCGGCCGATCTCTCTCCCACCGGTTCCCAAATGCCCCGGCTGGTCGGTCTGGCTTATGCCTCCCGCCTCTACCGCGAGCTGCCGGAGTTGAGCCACCTGACCCAATTTTCGCGCCAGGGCAACGAGGTCGCTTTCGGCATGATCGGCAATGCCAGTTGCGCCGAAGGCATGTTTTGGGAAAGCATCAACGCCGCGGGCGTCCTGCGCGCCCCGATGGTGCTATCCATCTGGGACGACGGCTACGGCATCTCTGTGCCCAATGAATATCAGCTTGCCAAGCCTGACCTTTCAGAGCTGTTACGCGGCTTTCAACGCCAACCGGGCAGTCAGACGGGACTGGCGCTGTTCTCTGTGCCGGGCTGGGATTATCCGGCGTTGGTAGAAACCTATCAGCAAGCCAACCGCCTGGCGCGTGAGGAACATACGCCGGTGATTGTGCACGTCACTGAAGTGACCCAACCGCAGGGACATTCCACCTCCGGCAGCCATGAACGGTATAAATCGGCCGAACGCCTGGCCTGGGAAGAAGAGTTCGATTGCCTGCGCAAAATGCGCGAATGGTTGCTGACACAAGGCATCGCCACTGCCGCCGCCCTGGACGAGATCAATGAAACGGCGCGACAGGACGTTCTCACGGCCAAAGACGAGGCGTGGCAAGCCTATACGGCCTTTATTCAGGCCGACAAAGAGGCGGCGGCAAAACTTATTGGCGACGTCGGCCATCACTCCCCGCACGCAGCGGCCTTGCAGACTCTCACCGAAGAGATGCTGGCGAAGCGTTTGCCGGTGCGTCGGGATATTTTGACCACCATTCATCAGGCGTTGGTGCTCACCCGTCAGGAGAATAGCCCGGCGCGACAGGCGCTCGGCCAATGGCGTCGGCAGCGTGAGGCGGCTTATCGGCGACAGATCGGCTCCCATTTACACAGCGAATCGGCCGAATCCGCCCTACATATACCGGCCATCCCTCCCCTCTACACCCCCAACTCCCCCACCGTCAACGGCTTCGAAATCGTCAATGCCTGCTTTGACGCGATGCTCGCCCGCGACCCGCGCGTACTCTTCTTCGGTGAAGATGTCGGGCGGCTGGGTGATGTCAACCAGGGGTTGGCCGGCCTGCAAGCCAAATACGGCGAATTGCGCGTCAGCGACACCGGCATCCGCGAAACCACTATCATCGGCCAAGCCATCGGGCTGGCTCTGCGCGGCCTGCGCCCCGTTGCCGAAATTCAATACCTGGATTACCTTCTTTACTGCCTGCAAATCATCTCCGACGATCTGGCTACTCTCCATTGGCGCACCGTCGGCGGGCAAAAAGCCCCCGTCATCATCCGCACACGCGGCCACCGGCTGGAAGGCATCTGGCATTCCGGCTCACCCATGGCCGGCGTCATCAACCTGGTGCGGGGCCTGCATGTGCTCGTGCCGCGTGACATGACCCGCGCCGCCGGTTTCTATAACACCCTGCTTCTAGCCGATGAACCGGGCCTCATCGTTGAAGTGCTCAACGGTTATCGCCTCAAAGAAACGCTGCCGGCCAATATTGACACGCTGACCGTGCCGCTCGGCGTACCGGAGGTCTTGCGCGAAGGGCGCGACGTCACCGTCGTCACCTATGGCGCGTGTTGCCAGGTGGCGCGCGAAGCCGCCGATCTCCTGGCCGAGGCCGGCGTAGACATGGAACTCATAGATGTACAATCGTTGTTACCCTTCGACATCCACCACCGCATCCTGGAATCGCTGAAGAAAACCAGCCGCATCGTCTTTCTGGATGAGGATGTGCCGGGCGGCGCCACCGCCTACATGCTGCAACAAGTGATCGAGCGGCAGGGCGGCTATGATTGGCTCGACAGCCCACCCGTCACTCTCAGCGCCCAGGCGCATCGCCCGGCCTATGGCACTGACGGCAATTACTTCTCCAAGCCCAATGCCGAAGATGTATTTGAAACGGTATACGAGCTGATGCATGAAGCTGACCCGCGCCGCTATCCGCTCTTTTACGCCTAGCGCGTTGACCATTTGCTTTTTCCGGAGTCGCTATCGCTATGTCCACACAAGTTATCCTGCCACAAATGGGCGAAGGTGTGATTGAAGGCACCATCGCGCGCTGGCTCAAGCAGGTTGGGGATGCCGTCGCCAAATATGATCCCCTCCTGGAAGTGGAAACCGACAAGGTCACCACAGAGATTACGGCCGAGGCGGACGGCGTGTTGCTGGAACGACGCGTGGCCGAAGGGGCGACGGTAGCCGTCGGCTCGGTGTTGGCCGTGATCGGCCAGCCGGGCGCAGCCCAGGCGGCCCCGCTTAGCCCACAGCCCGCGACTGCCACGGCGCCTGCCCCGCTCAGAACCGCCGCCGTATCGGCCGGCAATGCCGGCGGTCCGCGTTACACACGGGAGTCCCTGGTGGGGCGCATTAGCCCGGTGGTGGCGCGCATTGCGGCCGAACACAACGTAGACCTCACGCAAATCCACGGCACCGGCCGCGACAACCGCATTACAAAGCTGGATATTTTGGCTTACGTAGAGCAGACGGCCGCGCCCGCGCCCGTTTCCGCGCCCACACCGCCTATGCCCGCGTCCGCGCCGCTGCCCGCGCCCGCGCCTGTGGCGCAACCGGTCGCGCCCCCGCCTGCGCCGATGCCCAAACCGGCCGCGCCGCCTGTTGCATTAGCCGGTGAACTGCTGCCGCTCACCAACATCCGCCGGGCTATTGCCGAACACATGGTGACCAGCAAACGCACCAGTCCGCACGTCACCACGGTGTTTGAGGTGGATTTTTCGCGGGTGACGGCGCACCGCCAGACGCACAAAGAGGCTTACGCCCGCGACGGGGTCAATCTGACCTTTACGCCTTATATCGTGATGGCGGCGGTGGCCGCGTTGAAGGCGCATCCGATGGTCAATAGCTCCTGGACGGATGACGGGATTTTGCTGCGCCGTGACATCAACATCGGCATGGCCACGGCTATCCCGACCGGCTTGATCGTGCCGGTGATCAAGCAGGCGGACGGCTATAACCTGCTCGGCCTTGCCCGCGTTGTGAATGATTTGGCGGAGCGCGCGCGCACGAACAAGTTGCGCCCGGATGATGTGCGCGACGGCACGTTCAGCCTGACCAATCATGGGGTGTCGGGCAGTCTCTTTGCCACGCCCATTATTAATCAGCCGCAGTGTGGCATTTTGGGCGTGGGGATGATTCAGAAGCGGGTCGTGGTGATCGAGGATATGATCGCGATTCGGCCGATGGCTTACATCAGCTTCACCTTTGACCATCGTATTCTGGACGGCGCCAGCGCCGATTATTTTGTGGCTGCCTTCAAACAGGTCATTGAAACATGGGCCTAAAGCCTTGCGGCGCGTCTCCAGTTGGGACATTATCGGCCGAATCCATCCCGGATAACCATGACCATCCCCTCTCACCCCGTTGACGATAGCGCCTCGGAACAGCGTTCCGGCTTGAGCCACCAGGCGCTGGAAGATTACCTCAAAACAATCTACGCCCTGGCGCAAATTGAAACGCCGGTGAGCACCTCGCGCCTGGCCGAGGCCCGCGCCGTGAAACCCGCTTCAGCCACCGGCATGATCAAACGTCTGGCCGAACTGCGGTTAGTCAATTACGGCAAACATCGCGGCGTCACCCTCACCCCCGCCGGCGAGAAAATTGCGCTGGAAGTCATTCGCCACCACCGCCTGATCGAGGCGTATCTGATTGAGGCGTTTGGCTTCACCTGGGATGAGGTGCATGAGCAGGCGGACATCCTGGAGCACGTGATCAGCGAAAAACTAGAGGAGCGTATTGCGGCGGCTCTGGGCTACCCCCAGTTTGACCCACACGGCGCGCCTATCCCGGCCAAGAGCGGCGAAATCCTCCAGGTGACCTATCGGCCGTTGGCGACGCTGGCGACGGGCGAGCAGGCCCGTGTAGCCCAGGTCGCCGAAGATGACGACAGCGACCTCCTCCGCCATCTGGCAGCGCTAGGCTTGATGCCGGGCGCGCTATTGGCGGTCACGGCGCAGGCGGCGCAAACCGACGGCCCTATGACGATTGTGTTGGATCGGCAAACATACGTGGTTGACTACAAAGCGGCGCAAGCCGTGTTGGTCGAGCCGCTGCCGGATAACGATCACTTGAGAATGTAATAGGTGCCTTTCTTGGAGCCGATCTTGAGCAGGATGCCGCGGGTG
>JAYRVN010000202.1:0-2360 GCA_041918535.1 Chloroflexota bacterium | reverse complement strand
TGCTTACCACGCCGCTCTAGAAGTGGAGGGGGTAGCGCGTATGGCGGAGATTCCGGCCGGGAAGTTGCGGCGCTATCGCCGGCGACCCCGCCATACCGGCGTCTTGTTGGACATGCATAATGATCAGATCACCTTTGACTTGTATGTGGTGATGGAGCCGCAAGTTAATGTCATGGATGTCAGCCGGGCAGTTCAGTCGGCCATTGTGGAGGCGATCGATCGCATGATCGGTATGCCGGTAGCAACGGTCAACATCCATATTGAGGACGTGACCAACCAGTTTCCGGAAAGAGCTTAGATTCTGGAAGGAGGCAACATGCTCGCTCGGCGGCATGGGCGCTGTCTGGCCCTGGAAGTGTTGTACGAACATGATTTGGCAAACCATCCGGCGCTGGCTGTTCTCAGTCGGCGTCTAACAGAAAAGTCGGAAGATGAAGAGGGGGACAGAGACGAGAACCCAGAGCCGTTGGATGGGCCGACGCTGGTTTTCACCCGGGATCTCATCAATGGCGTGGTGGCTAACCAAGACGAATTTGATCAACTGATCGCCCGGTATGCGCCAGAGTGGCCGTTAGACCAGATAGCGGTGATCGATCGCAACATTTTGCGGCTGGCTATTTATGAGATTCTGATTGATCAGACGATACCGATTAAAGTGGCGATTAACGAGGCGGTAGAATTGGGCAAGCTTTATGGCTCAGACAGCACCTCCCGTTTTGTGAACGGCGTCTTGGGGTCGCTGGCGGATGAGGCAGACGCCGTGCGGCAAACATTATTGACTCCTCAAGCCAAGCCGTCGGCGCCGCCATAGAAATTCGGCCGAATCCCCCTTATCGCCTCAACGCGAGCAATAGGTATTATGGACAGCATCTTTCAAATCGGTTTCCCCGAACTTCTGGCTATTCTCGTTTTGGCCGGGTTGATCATGGGGCCGCAGCGTATCCGGCAGGTGGCGCTCTATCTGGGGCGACTGTCGGCGCGGATGCGGTCGGTGTCACGCCAATTCACGCGACAACTCAACGCGGAGTTGGATGCGGCCGAGCGGGGTGAAATCAAAGCGGCCATTGCCGATTTCAAAGCGTTGCAGCAAGAGGTGACGGCCCTACGACGCGAGTTAGCCGATGCGCCGCGTTTGCTGCGC
Source organism: Chloroflexota bacterium (assembly GCA_041918535.1). GTDB lineage: Bacteria > Chloroflexota > Anaerolineae > Promineifilales > Promineifilaceae > DAOTXO01. The sequence goes on along the minus strand of JAYRVN010000202.1, from coordinate 1,219 downwards.
CAGGAGGGAGAAACGGCGTTACAATCAGGCCCGGATAAATTGAGACGCCAATTAACCGAATCTCCCCCTCCCACTGCCGCCAACATGGCCGCCCCGCCCGACTACCTGTCCAATCGCATCCTTCCCCCGGAAAAAGACCTGGCCGTCTCTCCCAACGATCTAGCCCGGCGAAAACCTGACGCCTTGCCCCAACCCATCCAGGTGCCGGAAGACCCTGAAGCATGACTCAGCCTGAAACGACGGAAAAAACGCAAACCCTGCTCGAACATCTGGATGACTTGCGCATCCGCATTATCTGGGCGCTTGTAGGCTTGGCCATCGGCACGGCGATTGGCGTTGTGTTCACCCGGCCTCTGCTAAGTCTCCTCACCCGACCATTCTGTGAATACCTGGTATTGCCGGGAACCACCGAGCCTGCCGGCGCGCAATGCGCCGTCCGATTGATCACGCTGCGTCCCACCGAAGCCCTGGAGACTTATTTCAAGATCGCCCTCACCGCCGGCGCGATCTTGGCCATGCCCTTCATTCTTTATCAACTCTGGCTTTTCATCACCCCCGGCCTGGCCAAACAGGAACGGCGTTATGTTTACGTCTTCCTGCCGTCCGCCACGCTGCTCTTTGTGACGGGGGTGGCTTTTGCCTGGTTTGTCCTCTTGCCCCCAGCCTTCTACTTCCTGGTCAATTTCCTGTCCGACAGCATTAACAACCAGTGGCAATTGGCGCCTTATATCAGTTTCACCACCTCATTCATGTTTTGGATCGGGGTCAGCTTCGAGATGCCACTCATTATTTACATTTTAGCGCGGGTCGGCGTGGTCTCGGCCAATGTCTTGCGGGAACAGTGGCGCGTCGCCCTCGTGGGCATTGCCGTACTGGCGGCCGTGATCACGCCCTCTGTGGACCCTATCACGATGCTATTGACCATGGTTCCCCTGATAATCCTGTACATCTTGAGTATTTTCCTGGCGCGCCTCGGCCAACGTCAGTTTGAGCGCAGTATGTTGACGGGGGTGCGGTCCAAGTTTTTGCGCAGAGAGGATGAGGAGGGAGTACAATAGCATCAAACATGTAGTAGGAGGTCAGGCAAGATGCCAAAGACATTCCAACTGTAAATTATGCGGTGAGGCACAAATGTGGCATTATTGGGGGAAATGCAATGGCGCGAGGAGAACATGGTTACAGTAGAAGTTATCGTACGCGATGAAGAAGGGGAAGTTAT
>JAYRVN010000201.1:0-8058 GCA_041918535.1 Chloroflexota bacterium | reverse complement strand
CTACGCCTTCGCCGACAGCCACCCCGACGCCGACACCCAGCCCCACACCCAACCCCACGCTGCCCTCTCCCACGGCGGACGTATCGCAACTAGCCTTCACGCCATTTGAAGACCCGGCCGGCGGCTTGACCATGCAATACCCGACGGATTGGATATCTAGCGAGTATTTGTTTTTCCACGCCTTTGCCTCCGATGCCGCCTTGTTGGCAAATCTGGAGCAAACGGCGGCGGGCGGCGTGGTATTGGTCGTGGCCAGTCCGTTGACCGGCCTGCCCGTCGGCGATCCTTTGGCTGTTTTGGATCGTCTCATTGAGCAATTCGGGCCGGGCAACCTGACGGGCAGCCAAACCGTGGAAGCGCCGACGGCAGTGACCGTGAACGGCAAACCGGCAGCGTTCACCTGGTTGAGCGCGCCCGTCGGGGAGGGGCAACGCATGGTTACTTTGATTGGTGTGGTATTGGGAGAGACAACCGGGGCGGTCTTGGTGGGGGTGACGCCGGAGGCGAATCTGGGGCAATATCGGCCGATATTTGAGACCATGTGGCAGAGCATTGCCTTAAGTCCGCCGACTGAAAATTCGGCCGAAACCCTCCCATTCGGCCGAACCCTCACCGCCACCCTGGCTGCCAACCAGACCGCTGTCTGGCCGTTCACTGCCGCCGCCGGCGATATCGTCAGCCTCAGTCTCACCCCCGTAGACGCCGCCTTCGATGCCGCCCTGGATGTCCTGGATAACACCGGGGCTTCCCTGGTGGACGGTCCGATCGACCAGAGCTTTACCCAAGAATCCATCCCCAGCCTGGTTATTCCGGTCACCGGGACCTATACCATCACGGTGTCCGCCCTGGCCGGCGGCAGCGGCGACTATACCCTGCGGCTCGATGCCCTGCCAACCCTGACCTATGGGGAGACATTGACCGGCACGGTCACCGAGGGCAATGTCAGCGCCATGCTCTTTCGCGGCCGGAGCGGGGATGTGGTGGACATTGTCGTAACCGAGGCCCGCGACTCGCTCGATGTCGTGGTTGCCGTCACCGACCTCAACGGCAACCTCTTGACGCGGGGCGAGGTAGATAGAACTTACGCCGTGGAGACGATTCGCGGGTTGTCAATTTCGGCCGATGGGCTCTATTTCATCCGCGTGCGCGGCTTTGCCGGCTCCTCCGGCGACTTCACAGTCGCTTTGACCCTCGTCAATTCAGAATAAATCCGCCCCAAGCCAGACTTCTTGCCTGAACGCATGGCCCCCTGGACTAGCGACGGTATAGACGGTCGAATGTCTCCCGCGCACTCTTTAAGACGGCTTCATCTTTCCAGGCGCCGATGACCGCAAACTTCTGCACCTCATACAATTGCCCACTCAGAGGCGAAGCCCGGTAATACTTCAGTTTGCCCACCGGAAAACCGTACTCAGCCGCCAAAGCCTCAAGCTCAGTCCACATCAGGTGTTCAATCGGCGTCGCCTCCATTGGGCGCAATATGATCCCATGCGCGCGGCAAGCCACCCCCTTCTCACACTCACAATGCCGGACAATTCCGCCCTTGGCCACGACCAATGCCCACTCCCGCTGGGCAACCTGACGCCCACGCGCCGCCATCGCATATGCCACCGTACTTTCCATATCCAAAAGCACATTAATCTCTACAATCTTCGGCCCTTTGGTAGGGATTGAAGGCGCCGACTTACTCTGCGCCTGAGGTTTTACAGGTTTGGGCTTTGGAGGCTGAACAGCCAGTTTAGGGACCACTGCCGGCGGTGGGGGCGGTGGGGGCGGCGGCTCAGACGGCGCTGCTTGGCGCGTCAAGTCTACCGGTTCACCCTGGTCGGCATGACACAAGCCCCGATGCGCCTGGCAGGTGCCACGTTTACAATCCGGGCAGGTGATGCGGCTGTGGCGACACAACGGTCGGTGACACACAATACATTCGCCCACCTCATTTCGGCACAAGCGGCAGAATAAGCGCTTGCAATCCACGCACGCCGGCGCTAAGCACTCCTCATGCGCCAGGTGGCCGTTATGGCATAGCGCCAGCCGCGACAGCGGTTGTCCACACACGCTGCAAGGCAAAGGCTCCAACCGATGCATTAAGGGGTCCCATACCGCAAAAACAGTCACTTCTGTCGCGCGATTGCTTACGACCACCGGCACAACCAACTTGGCTTGCTGGATCACCAGGAGATTGAGCAAAGTCAATTGCACACGCACCTGGTAACGCGCGGCTACATCGGCCAGCTTATGGGCGCGCTCCTGCTGCACGGCAGCCAGCTTGTCTTCCAGGCTGGCGCGGCGCTCCGGCATGGCATGGTTCAAACGGTGTTCCAGATCGCGCTGCAATCCGTCAAAGTACTCATTCAAACGCGCCTCGTCCAACTCCCGAAAGCGCGCGATTCGTTTGCGTAACGCAGTCAATTGGTCCTGCAACATCAACTGCACCGCTGTCTGCGCCCGCGCCAATAACCCTTGTAGCGCAGGCAGCGCCAGCGGCATTGTCTCCGGCGCTAACGCCTCAGACCGTTGCCACTGCATTGGCGCATCCGTCAAAGAGCGCAGCACCTCATCCGGTTCTACGGCTGTGGCCCGTGTCTCGATGGTTTCTGCCGCGACCGTGTGATAACCATTCTGGGCGTCCATCAAGACAGAGACCAACTGCTCCTGTTTTTCATCACTCAAAATGGCAGCCTTGAAATTAAAACGCACATACGTGCTGCGCACTCGCGCCGCAGTCGCCCGTTTTTGCGGCGTCACGCGCCCGTTAAGCACAACCCATTGGCCGGCAGCCAATTCAGCCAGTTCGCTTTTGTCCAGTCGCAACCGGTTAATATACAGGCGGGTTGTCGCAGGCTGCCCCTGCGCTTCGGCCACTAGCCGTTCCACCCAGGGGTGGTTATAACTCAAACGCGTTACATCCGGCTGATGGCTCTCGGCAAAAGCAACACGCTGATGAGCCGGCACGCCCCAGCGTTCAGCTATTGCGTCCGGCATGAGTACTTCATGCACACCGTCGGCCAGCGGCTCGACCAAACCCCCTGCGTCCTCCAAATAACTCAGGACGAACGTTTCTAGCTCGCTCATGCGTTGAAATCCTCGCCAAACAGGGTTTCATCAAACGTCTGCACCCGACGCATCTTGTCACGCGCTTCCACCAGCCGCTCGCCCAGAGCATTCATGCCGGCGGTAAGGCTGTCGTCATCGTCGTTCTGCAACCACACCTCCATAATCAGGTCTTCGAAATCGCGCTCTTCCGTCAGATATCCCAGGATCATTTCCATTTCGCCGATGACCAACTCAAACATGTTGAGCTTGCGGTCAAGGATTTGCAGCAGATAATCCTCGATCGTGCCCTGGGCGGAAAGATTGAAAATTTCCACTCGTTTCGTCTGACCAACGCGATGTAGGCGGCCGACACGTTGTTCAATGCGCTGAGGATTCCAGGGAAGATCGAAGTTAATCATAACGTGGCAAAATTGCAGATTGCGCCCCTCGCCGGCGGCCTCGGTAGAGAGCAAAATGCGCCCCTCGCCTTCGAAATGACGAATGGCGTTATCTTTTTGCTCAGCCGTCAAGCCGCCATGGTAAGAGATGAAATCGATTCCCAGGGCGGTCAGGTGGTCAGCCAACGCGTTAAGCGTAGCCTGGAAATGGGTGAAGATCAGCAACTTATCCGCGCCCGCAGATTGAACGAGCTTTTGCAAAGCGCCTAATTTGGCCCACTCTGTCATGGCGGCGGCCTGATCGGCTAATGCGCGAAGCGTGGCGCGTTCCGCTTGCCAGACGGGTTGTTCGGCCAGTTTACGCAAGGTTCCGACCACGGCGGCCGGGCTGCTGCCGATCTCGCGCTGTAAGATGCTTAAAGTCAATTGGTGCGAATCACGTCGCTCAAGCATTATGCGGCGCACAAAGTTGCTAACAGCCTGATAGAGGGCCTGCTCTTCCGCCGAAGGCATGAGGCGCACGGTATGCGCGCGTCGCGGGGGCAATTTGACATTTACCTGGCTGCGGCTATGGCGAATCATAACGTCGGCCAGTAATTCGCGCAGGACGCCGCGATTTTTGGGCGCGCGCGGATCCCCTTTGACGATAAAGTGGCGGCGAAATTCTTGGGGCGTTTTCAACTGGCCGGGTTTGAGCAGGGTTATGAGGTTGTATAACTCTTCCAGCTTGTTTTCAACCGGAGTGGCCGTTAGCAAGAGGATATGCCGTCGGCGCAGGTCATTGATGAACTTCCAAGATACACTGCTGCGATTTTTTAGATGGTGAGCCTCATCAACAATGACTAGATCATAGTCAATTTGTGTGATCACATCGCGCGTCCCGGCGCGCCGAGCAGCCGCCAGGGAGGCAATGACGCGCGGGAATTGCATCCAGGCCGCGTCGCCGACAGCGCGAAAGGTCTCATCATTGCTCGCCACAAAGTCGGTCAGGCCGAATTTTTGGGCCAGCTCTTCACGCCATTGTTGCACGAGGCCGGGCGGGGTGAGAATGAGGATGCGCTCCGCCATCTGGCGCAACAAATATTCCTGGATGACCAGACCCGCTTCAATGGTTTTGCCCAGACCGACCTCATCGCACAACAGGCCGCGACCACGAAAGCGGCGCAAGGCGGTCTGGGCGGCTTTTATCTGGTAGGGGAACGGCGTGAAATGGAGCTTTTCCAGACACAGCAGGTTGTCGAAGCCGCTGATGAGGGCCAGGCGCTCGGCAATGAGCTGCCGATGATAGGCCTGTAGCGTGTCGAACCGACCGGCGGCAATCGGGGCCAGGATCGTTTCGGCGCCCGGCAACAAATCAATGCGGAGATCAATGGTTTGGGTCATAGCGGTTGTGGGGTGGGTGAAATGCCTACCAACTCAACCCAAGGCGGTTGGATAGGGGTGGGTAGGCTGGCGAACAGTAAAGTCATAGCGACTCCTCATACTTTGAGCGGTTGCCATTATACCGAAGATGCCGCCAAAGCGCAGGGTCGCAAGATGAGGCTCGGGTTTTAGAATGGAGGCAAGAATTGAGGCGTTTCGGCCGAATTGGGGTTGACAGTACCTTCTATCATCCTGTATCCTACACCACATAGGCATAAACACTCTGCCTTGCCTTGGACAACCTTCACACTGGATCGTGGCGTGATAGAATAGCGTGAACCAATGAACCCTTCCACCAACAACACACTTCCCATTATCACCCTGAACGGACAACCTGTTCACTTCACACCCGGCGAAACACTCTATGAGATCGCCCGACGCGAAAAAACGCGCATCCCCACCTTGTGCTACGACGACCGGCTGGAGCCTTTCGGTGGCTGCCGCCTGTGCGTGGTGGAGGTCGAAGGCATCCGCAATCCGGTGGCGTCTTGCACCACGCAGGCCACGCCTGGCATGGTTGTCGTTACCCACAGCCCGCGCGTTGAAAAGCACCGTCAAACCTTACTGGAAATGGTGGCCTCCGAAAACCGTGAGCTAGAGGTAGACCCATTGCGCGGTTACGCTTCGCAAGAATTGGTCAGGCTGGTTGACCAATACGGGGCGCGCAACGGCCGCTTCCAAGGGGCGCAATCGGGCCATAGCCGCAGCGACGACCCCAACCCCTTCATCCTGCGCGACTACGATCTGTGCATCTCCTGCTACCGTTGTGTGCGCGTGTGCGCCGAGCAGGAAGGCGACTACGCCATCAGCGTCATGAATCGGGGCTTCCACACCCAAATTACCACCGAATTCGAGGGGCTGCTCAAGGATTCCGCCTGCACCTTCTGCGGACAATGTGTCCAGACCTGCCCCACCGGCGCGCTGGCGGACAAAAAAGCCTTACGCGCCGCCGCCATTCCGTTGCCCATCGCCAAGACGCGCACCATTTGCGGCTATTGCGGCGTGGGCTGCGAGCTGGACGTGCTGACCAAAGGGGAGCAAATCGTCGGCGTCCAACCGGCGATGGACGGGCCGGCCAATGAGGGCGCGCTGTGTGTGAAGGGCCAGTTTGCCTTTGACTATGTGCAGCACCCGGATCGGCTGAAAACGCCGCTGGTGCGCGGCGCGGATGGACAATTGCATCCCGCCAGTTGGGACGAGGCGCTGGATCGAGCAGCCGACGGCTTCCGGCAGGTGGTGGAAAGGCATGGGCGGCATAGCGTCTACGGCGTGGCTTCGGGCCGCGCGCCCAATGAGGCGGCCTATGCCATGCAAAAATTCGTCCGCGCGGGTTTGGGGACGCATTACATAGATAACTGTAGCCGGGCCTGACACGCCCCCACGGTCGCCGGTCTGGCGGCCACCATCGGTCGGGGCGCGATGTCCAACCCGTTGGCGGATATGGACAAGCCGGATGTGATCTTCTGTATCGGCACTAACATGACCGAAACGCATCCGGTAGCCGCAACACGCTTGAAAAAAGCCATTGCCAAAGGGGCAAAACTCATTGTAGCCGATCCACGCAAGGTGCATCTGGCCGAACTGGCCGATCTCTATCTGCCGATTCGCGTCGGATCGGATGCGGCGCTGCTGCTGGCCATGGCGCATGTTATCGCCGAGGCGGGGTTGATTGACGAAGGTTTCATGGACGAGCGCACGGTCGGCGGCGAGTCGTTCTTGCAGCATATCCAGCAGTTCACACCGGCCTGGGCGGAGGAGATCACCGGCGTGCCGGCGGCGGATATTGAGCGGGCTGCGCTATGGTACGCCAAGGCCGAGCGCGGCGCGATTTATTACACGTTGGGCATCACCGAGCATATTTGCGGCGTGGACAACGTGCAAAGTTTGTGTAATCTGGCGCTGATGACGGGCCATATCGGCCGAGAAGGCACCGGTATTAACCCCATGCGCGGTCAGAACAACATCCAGGGAGCGGGCGACTCCGGCGCGATCCCTAACAACTACCCCGGCTTCCAGGCCGTCTTCAAGCCGGAGAATCAGGCCAAATTCGAAAAGCTCTATGGACGGCCGCTAGACCTGGAGAAAGGCATCACCAAGGTGACGGCGCTCCAACAGGCGGGGGATGTGATCCGCGCCATGTTGATTGACGGCGAGAATACGCTCATCTCCGACCCCGACCGGGCGCATTGTGAACATGCTTTGCGCGCGCTGGACCATCTCGTGGTGATTGATATTTTCCTGACGGAAACGGCGGAGCTGGCCGATGTGGTGTTGCCGGCGACCGCCTGGGGCGAGACGGACGGAACCTGCACCAATACGGAGCGCCGGGTGCAACGTCTGCGCGCCGCTGCGCCGCCACAAGGAGAGAGTCGGCCGGATTGGTGGGTTGTGGCGCAGATCGCGCAGCGCCTGGGTTGGTCCGGCTTTGCCTGGCAGTCGGCGGCCGATGTGTTCAACGAACTGTGCTTGGTGTCGCCGATTTATGCCGGCCTGAATTGGGAGCGGGTTGACGACGGGGAATTCCAATGGCCTGTGCCGTTCGCAGGGCATCCCGGCACGCCGCGCCTGCATGAGAAGGAGTTCGTCAATGGGCGGGGCATCTTCTCACTGATCACCTACCGTGATCCAGCCGAGACGGTGGATGCGCAGTATCCCGTCTGGCTAACGACGGGGCGGCGGCTGGAATCGTATCATACGCGCACGCAAACGGGGCGCGCGGCCGGGATGGATTATCTGCTGGCGGAAGAGACACTGGAGGTGCATCCCGACGATGCGACGGCCTGGGGATTGCGCGATGGCGCGTGGGCAGTGATGAGCAGCCGACGCGGGACGGTGCGGGTGAAGGTGGAAACGACGCGCCGTTCGCCGCGCGGGACGGTATTCGCCAGCTTTTCCTTCGCCGATGTGCCGATCAACGCCCTGACCGGCTCCGGCTATGATCCGGTGACGCATACGGCCGAATTGAAGGTGTGCCCGGTGAGCGTGACGCCGGCCTGAGGGCGGCAACAGAGCGCAGCTACTCTTGCAAGCAGCCGAACGTTTGTGCGCATCGGCCGATCGGGCTATACTTAACGCATTCAGGGAGAAACGCTATGCGCGTCAGGCTGGCTGCTCGTTCGCCTTTTCAACTGCAAACAGTCGTGAACTCTCACGGCTGGATCCAACTGGCTCCTTTCGCCGCCACTGAAGGGGGCGGGTTGCG
>JAYRVN010000200.1:0-8382 GCA_041918535.1 Chloroflexota bacterium | reverse complement strand
TTCATCCTCACCGAGACGCCTGTGCATCATTTCCATCGCGCCTACGGTCGCTCCCAGTTTTTTAACTTCCCGCGCCTCTTCCGCGTCGCGCTCGACCTGCGTCACCTGTGGTGGCGTCTGGTTGTGCGTCAGGAACACAAACGCCAGCCCGCGCCCTCTTCCCTGACCCAGCCATCCGACAACTCGTCGGCCTAAACCGGCCCAGACTGTTTAACCCCTCTCCATGTTACCCGATCCCTCTCTCGCCGACTTTTTTGGCGGCAAAAAAGTTCTCATCACTGGTGGGCTGGGGTTTATCGGCTCTAACCTCGCCTATGCCCTGGTTGAGCTAGGCAGCCGGGTCTTACTGATTGACTCGCTCGTGCCCAACTACGGCGGCAACATCTTCAACATCGCCGGCATTGAAGACAAAGTGCGCGTCAATATCGCCGACATCCGGGACGAATATGGCCTGCGCTATCTGGTGAAGGGGCAGGACATCATCTTCAACCTGGCCGGTCAGGTCAGCCACACCGACAGCATGGCCGACCCCTACACCGATCTAGAGATCAACGCCCGCAGTCAACTCTCCCTGTTGGAAGCCTGCCGCCATAACAACCCGACCGTGCAGATTATTTATGCCGGCACGCGCCAGATTTACGGCAAGCCGGAATACCTGCCCGTAGATGAACGCCACCCCGTGCAACCGGTGGATGTCAATGGCATCAACAAACTGGCCGGCGAATGGTATCACCTGGTCTATCAGCAGGTATACGGCCTCAAAGCCGTGTCGTTGCGCCTGACTAACACCTACGGCCCGCGTATGCGCGTGAAGGATGCCCGCCAGAACTTCCTGGGGTGGTGGCTGCATCAGGTTCTGGCCGGCCAAACCCTCCAGATTTTTGGCGATGGGCGGCAACTCCGCGATTTCAACTTTGTGGATGATGTCGTCCAGGCCTTATTATTGGCGGCGGCCTGTGAGACGGCAAACGGGCAAGTTTACAACCTGGGCGGGCAGGAGCCTTTCAGTTTGTTGGCCGTGGCCGAGATGTTGGTTCAGCTAAACGGCGGCGGGCGCTATGTCATCACCCCTTTTCCCGACGAGCGCAAACGCATTGATATCGGCGACTACCACGGTAATTACGGTAAAATTCAGCGCGAGTTGGGCTGGACGCCTAGCGTTGACTTGGTCACCGGTCTGACGCGCGCGCTGGCTTACTATCGCTCGAATTTGTCACACTACCTCTAGCGGCTCGCGCCCGCTCACCCATTGCCTGTGCCTCCCATTCCCCTGGTTGATTTGCAAGCGGATTATGCGCTCTGGCGCGATGAGATTGACGCTGCCGTGGCGCGCGTGCTACGTAGCGGCTGGTATATCCTGGGCCAAGAAGTCAGCCAATTTGAAACGGAGTTCGCGGCTTTCTGTGGCGTGGAACACGCCGTGGGGGTGGCTTCCGGCACGGATGCGCTGCTGCTGGCCTTGCGCGCCGGCGGGATTGGTCCGGGCGATGAGGTTATCACGGTAGCTCACACGGCGGTAGCCACGGTGGCGGCGATTGAACTGAGCGGCGCGCGGCCGGTGTTGGTGGATGTGACACCGGACACCTATACGTTAGACCCGGCGCTGATCGAGCCGGCGTTGACGGAACGGACGCGAGCGATTGTGCCGGTACACCTGTATGGGCATTCGGCCGATCTCGCCCCCATCCTCGATGTAGCCCGTCGCCATAACCTGCGTGTCATCGAAGATTGCGCCCAGGCGCATGGCGCAACCTACCAGGGCCGGCCGGTTGGCAGTTGGGGAGACGCCGCCGCCTTCAGCTTCTATCCCACCAAGAATCTGGGGGCCATCGGCGACGGGGGCGCCATCATCACGCGCCAGGCTGATCTGGCCGAGCGTCTGCGCCGTTTGCGCCAATACGGCTGGCGGGAGCGCTACATTAGCGACACCCCCGGCTACAATAGCCGCCTGGATGAGTTGCAAGCCGCCATTTTGCGGGTCAAATTGCGCCATCTGGCCGATAGCAACATGGCGCGCCATCGTCTGGCCGACCAATATGCGCTTGCCCTACACTCCTTGCCGCTCGCGCCGCCCCTTCAGAAACCCAATTGCCGACACGTCTACCACCTTTATGTTGTGCAAACCGACCGCCGGGACGCTTTGCGCGAATTTTTGCAGGGGCGAGGCATTGGCAGCGCCATTCACTATCCCATGCCCATCCATCTTCAACCTGCCTACCAACACCTGGGTTATGGTCCCGGCAGCCTGCCCATCACCGAGCAATTGGCCGGGCGCATTCTTTCCTTGCCCCTTTATCCACAGTTGTCGCCCACAGCCGTCGCTGCCGTGGCGCAAGCCATCCACGACTCTTACGCCTAGCAGTTTGTCGGAAAACTCATTTGTGACCGCCATATATGGGACATTTGCCTTTTTACAGGGCCCACATATTGTGCCCGAGAGGACTTCTCCGACAGGCTGCTAGCCCTCACATCAGCCACGCCAGGAAGCGCTCGAGGGCGTAGAAACTGGCCCGGGCGGGCGGCGAAAACATAGGCAAGACGAAATCAAAGGCGTGATCGGTGCGCGGTAACTCCAAATAGGTCACCGAGGCGCCTGCCGCCAGCAACTTGTCGCGTAAAGCCCGCGCCGATTCAACCGGAACCAGCAAATCGTGCTCACCCTGAATCAACAGGGTGGGCGGGCTATTCGGCTGCACGTGATAGATGGGCGAGACCAGATCATACATGTCCGGCACTTCATCCGGCAAACCGCCAAACAAATCCCACGGCGTCCGCGTAGCGCGTTTGAACTGATCCAATTGATGGCGTCGCCAGCTCGGATCGGCGCGGCTGATCGGCATCGGCGGCGGCGGCGGCGGGGTGATGTAACGTTGGCCGAGATGGGACATGCGCGCATGGTGGGTGATGACGGCGCGCATGTCGGTGGGGCCGTAGAACGAGAAAACGCCATGGACGCCGAGATCGACATCCCGCAGTTCTTCCGGAGCGAGGGCGGCCACTGTCGGTGTGTAGGCGGCTAACAGAGCCAGGTGCGCCCCGGCCGAGCCGCCGCCGACGACGATCCGGTCAGGATTGACCCCGTAATGCGCCGCATTGGCCTTGAACCAGGCAATGGCGCGCTTGACATCCCCCACCATGCCCCGAACGTCGGTTTCCGGCGCCAGCCGATAGGCCACGTCCATGATGACGTGCCCCTGAGCAGCCAGGTAGCGAAAGAGAGGGCGCGTGCCGTAATCTTTGTCAATCAGATACCAGGCGCTGCCGTGGCAATAGATGATGCCCAAGCCGGAGGGGGTGACGCCGACCGGAGGTTGCCAGATGTCGCACAGCAGGTGGCGTTGTGTGCCGGGCAAGGTCCAAAAAGCCATGTCGTCAATCCAGCGTGGGGCGGGAGGGGTAGCCGGCTGCCAGACCCAATATTTCTGGAGGAAGCGTTGGTGGGCCTGGGTAGGCGGCAAGCGTTCAGGCCATTGGGGGGTAAAGGCGGAGGAAAAATCGGCCGAAACCGCTGTCACTTTCCACAGATAATGCACTGACGCCCACATCCCCGCCAAGCCGGCCAGGATCGCCGCCGGCGCGCGCGCCAATACCCCCAGGCCCGCGCCCACCGCCCCGATAACAACCAGGTATGGCGACAAGGCTTCCGCCAGTAATTTCGGGAACCAGAGACCAAGCCCCCAGGGCGTGCGCAAACGGATGAAGTGCAATATCCCGATCAACAAAGAGAAGAAAGAAAAGAGAAACGCCAGCAGTTTTTTCATACGGTAACTCCGGGAATCGGCCGAAGGCAGACCCATCGCGCGGGAGCCTGTTCAGTCCCGCGCAGGCTGCCTGGGGCCGCGCCAGATGAATCAACCGGGCTGCTCCCGGCCGAGAAGTCTGGCGTGACCATTATTGTACATCCGCCCGGCCGTTCCGAGCGAATTGCCCGTTGTCAGAGTTGGATAAAAACCGCCTCCGGCACTTCGGCCATCAGCGTCTCCACGGGCACCAGACGGCCCACCGTCGTGTAATAGCGGTCACGTCCGGCGGCGGTCGTGGTGGCGCGTTCCCCAAACTGGTCGAGACGATCCTCAAACCAAAGACGGGTGGCGGGAACAGGCAAAATATATAACCAACGCGGCTCTACAAAATAGTAGAAGAGGTAATCAGCCGCCGTCAGCCAAAAGCAACCCGGCGTCCCCCGCTCCTGATTGCTACTGGTTTCAAAGAAGAAATTGCCGGTCTGATGCCAGCGATCCCCTTTGATCTCCACCGTGTACACGCCCCAGGTTGTCGTCACTACCAGGTCAATATCCTGTCGCTGGTACTCCGCTTCCGCCTCCACATTACGCACCGACAATGTTTTGGGTCGCGTCCGCAGCCACTTCTCAATGTCGCGCGCGGCCTGCGCGCCGACATCGGCCGATTCGCGCATGGTGTAGCGTCGCGTCATAGGCTTGAGCCTCCGGCCGAACCGTCCGAAGCATAGTTGAGAATGAGCAACTCGCTGACGTAGCGGCGTCTATCGGCGCGGCTGTTGATACGCCGCCGGGCCTGTACGGTCTCTACACGAAAATCAGGGTAGGCTTCGGCGTAAAAATGGTCGTCGGGCCGGGCGTGCCGGGGGTCCGAGTTGCTCAAGAGCAAACAAGCGCCGCGTTGGTCCAACCGACGATAGAATTCAGCCAGCCGCCACTGCTCTCTTTCATCGAAGGCTTCGGCAGCATAAGCGGTGAAGTTGGCGGTGGCGCTGAGCGGGCGATAAGGCGGGTCAAAGTAAACGAAAGCACGGGAATCAACGAAAGGTTCACAGTCGGCAAAACTGCCCCGGATCAACTGCACGCCTTGCAGGCAGCGGGCGGCCGCGCGTAGGGTGTCGGTCTGGCAGATGGCGGGTTGGCGATATCGGCCGAAAGGCACATTGAATTCCCCCCGGCTATTCACCCGATACAACCCGTTATAGCCCGTCCGGTTGAGGAAAATGAGCTGCGCCGCCCGCTCTACCTGCGCCTCCGCCGTCATAGCCGTAGCCGCTATCGCTCGTCCCGCATTGAAACGCTCACGTAGCCCATAATACGTAGCTTTGCGCCCATCCCCATCCTGCGCCCAAAATGCCGCTTGTAACGCCGATAGCGCGTCAATCAACGCCTCCACCTGCTGTTGCACCACTTGATAGGTCAGGATCAAGGCCGGGTTTTGGTCAAGCAAGAGATATTCACTCACCGGATAGTGGCGGCGAATATGGAAGAATAGCGCGCCGCTGCCCACAAACGGCTCGACATAACGCGTCAGCCTGCCTTGCTTCAACGCCGCCGGCAGCAACGGGTCAATTTGAGGCAGCAAGTGGCTTTTGCCGCCGGCCCATTTCAGGAACGGGCCGGCCAGGGTGGCGCGGTTCTCTCTGGGCATCGTAGGCAATGTCGGCTTTGCCTGCGATGGGCGCTGCCGATAAGGCTTTGGCGTTTGGGTCAAGGTGTTTGGGGCGTGATGACCACCATCTTGAGCGTGGTCATATCCTCCACGGCAAAGCGCGGCCCTTCGCGCCCGACGCCGGAATGCTTGTTGCCGCCATAGGGCATGTGATCTACACGAAAAGTCGGGGTGTCGTTGATGATGACGCCGCCGACATGCAGCCGTTCCACGGCGCGTAGCGCGTGGGCCAGATGGGGCGTGAAAACGCCCGCTTGTAAACCGAACTCCGAATCATCCACGGCAGCCAGCGCCTGTTCAAAATCATCGAAAGGCACCAGGTTGACGACCGGGCCGAAGGCCTCGGCGCACATGATGGTCATATTTTCGCGGACGTTCTCCAGCACCGTCGGCGCAAACAGGCGCCCCTGGCGTTCGCCACCCACCAACACCTGCGCGCCCTGGGCAACCGCCTCGGCCAGCCAACGCTCCAGGCGCTCGCCGGCCGCCGCGTTGATTAAGGGGCCGATCTCGGTGTCAGGCGAGAGCGGGTCGCCGACCTGTAAACGCCGCGTTTTCTCCACAAAGCGCGTCTTGAAATCGTCATAAAGCGGCCGATGGATGTAGATGCGTTGAACACTGATACAGACTTGACCGCTATACGCAAAACTGCCCACCAAGACCTTGTTGAGCAAATTGTCGTTGATCGTCACGCCCTCATCCACGATGACGGCGGCATTGCCGCCCAATTCAAACGTGGCGCGGCGCAACCCGGCCACTTGGCTGATGGCGCGGGCCACCGGCGGGCTGCCGGTGAAGGTGATCATGGCGATGCGCGGGTCACTGGTCAGCCAATGCCCCACATCGGCGTCGCCAATGACAACCTGGAAGGCGTCCGGCGGCAGACCGGCGGCGTGGGTGATCTCGGCCAGGCGCAGGGCGGTGAGCGGCGTAGCCGGGGCGGGCTTGAGGACAATCGGGCAGCCGGCGGCGATGGCGGGAGCCACTTTATGCGCCACCAGGTTGAGGGGGAAGTTGAAAGGGGTGATAGCCGCCACGACTCCTACCGGCACACGCAGGTAATAGCCGATCTTGCCGACGCCGCCACGGGCGGCATCCATCGGGAGGGTCTCGCCATGTAAACGGCGCGCTTCGTCGGCGGCGAAGATGAAGGTTTCGACGGCGCGGCTAACTTCGGCGCGCGCGTAGCGCAAGGGTTTGCCGCTCTCCTGGGCCATGAGGCGCGCGAGGTCTGCGTGGTGTCGGGAGATGGAATCGGCCGAATTGGTTAATATCTCCGCTCGCTGATACGCCGGCATCCGCCCAAACACCTCCCGCAACGCATACGCCCGACCGATTGCCTGCGCCACATCCGCCTGCGACGACAACGCCACCTCCCCTACCACACTATCATCATACGGATTAATCACCGCCGCCAACATAATTCACTCTCAAAACAGCCGCGATTTCCGACAACACGCCGGAAATCGCGGCCACAGAACCTGACTACCTAATGCGAATGATCCACGTGCTGTCGCACCGGTAGCTTCTCGAATAAGAACGACGCCATAGGCTGATAGTCCGGATTATCCCACACGATAAACGACGCGTAGCCTCCGGAGGCCGGATGCGGGAAGTAGTCGGGTAACACCCCCAACACCCGGAACCCGTTCTCAATTTGAAAACTGAGCGTCGGGTCGTAAATCTCACCGGCAACGACGCGCGTCACATACTCCAGGGCGCTCATCCGATCCATGTAATGGATGAAACCGGGCAAGACGCCGCCCGCAATAATGCCCTTTTTGTTCAGGCGACGGGTGATGTCTTTGCGTAATTCATACAACCGACGGCCAATGCCGCGCCGGCGATAATCCGGGTGGACACTGATGTCGGTGCCATAGTAATACGCGCCGTTCGGGTTGTGATTTCGATAGTAGCCATCATCCCCCATGATACTCATCAAGGTGTGTTCGGGATGTTCAAAGTCGAAATCTACCAGCAAGCCGGCGCCCAGGCCCACCACGCGCTCACCGTCCAGGACGACAATCGTGCCTTCCGGGAAAATTCGGGCGTGGTGAACGAACTCATCGGCGTGAAACAACATTTCATCGGGCACGCCAGGGAAAACTAACTTCTGTAAAGCCTCTAGTTGCTCTGCATGTTCGGGTCTAAGATTGACGTATGCTAACTCACTCATGATATTAACCTCTTGCAAGGTTTCAAGTGAGTTGTTGCCGGTTAGCATCCAGCGCTTCAGATTTTCAGCTTTCAGCATTTCAGTAATGCAGCATTTCAGTTACGCAGCGTTTCAACAGTCCAGCATTTCAGTAACGCAGCATTTCCGCAATTCAGCAATTCAACAATTCGGCATTTCAACAACTCAACACTGCAGCGCCGGCTTGACAATGACTAGTGCCAGGCTGATAGCTGACTCGTTGACAGGCTGATAGCTGAGTGGCTGAGAGCTGAGAAGCTGATTAGCTGACAGGCCGATAGCTGAAGGCCGATAGCTGACAGGCTGATTAGCTGACAAGCTGATAGCTGGCGGCTGATAGGCTGATGGGCTGACTAGCTAACACTCAGACTTGAAAACAGTCATACTCGTTCTCCGTCGGCAAACCCCACACGGTCCACATCTGGCCTGTGTGAGGGCGCATAATGGCCGCGCCACACGTTTCCACAAAACGCGGCGGACGGCCACGCGTGACACATATTGCGCCTGTATCGCGCTGCATAGACATGACATAAGCCGGGTCAATAGCCCGGTCGGTTTGGGTGTACCTCCTCGCCATGTCCAGGCGGGCCTCTGAACTCGCCTGCGACTCGGCATCGCGAACTTGAGCTACTGCTTGCGTAGTCGGCGCCAGGCAATGATTGGTATGCGCCAGCGCCGTGTCATCCAGTTCAGTTACATGGTAACAGGTAGACATTGCTTCTACATTAAAACCATGCCCGAACCGGTCGAACAACAGATAATTGTGCGCTCCGGCC